>CAYTXQ010000078.1:0-1572 GCA_964441535.1 uncultured Muribaculaceae bacterium | reverse complement strand
ACCAAAAGAAGAATTTATAAAGTTAATTAAAGATGAAATAAAAAGTAAAACTATAAACTAGTTTTATTTTTTTTATTGTGATATAATTTTTATAGTAGGTGATTCAATTTGAAGAAAGAAAAAATTATTTTAAATAATAAAATTGTTGAAATAATTACTGAACTTGATGAAGAATTAAAAAAAGATGAAGTATTAATTGAAAAAGATGATACTATAGATTTAAGTGAAGATGTAAAAAAAATAAAAGAAGAATTAGAAAAAACCGCTGAATTAGAATTGGATAATAAAAATGAGTAGGTTTGGTGAAATAGATAATTTTTTAAAATATTATGCTTCTGTATTTTATGAGAATCCAAATTTAAATATTAATTCAGATGTTTTTTATTCAGCTTTAATGAATTATGGTTTGTCTGAAGAAGAAATAAATAATAATGATATACGAGAAAATTTTCAAGATTGGGAAAATTATTTTAAAGATAGACAAAACATTCAGGTTTTTGAATCTCCTTATCAAGCGAGATTTTTACAATTTCACAATAAGAATTTTTCACTTAGTGATGTTGATTGCGTTAAAATCTATTTACCTTTTAAAGGTAAAGATATATCTGAATGTGTAAAAATATTGTTTGATTTTTTAGAAAAGAATAATATACATCAAATATCTAAAGTTAGTGATACATTAAGAAGTGATAGTGTTGTTTTAAGAATTTCAACTATAGAAGAAGCACAAAAAGTAATGGATTTTGTAAATAATAATGATAGATTAAATAATGCTATAAATTCTACTAATCCATTTGTTATGAGAATGAATAATATGGGTTTAGCAATGGATGATTTAGTTAGTTATAATAAGACAGTTTCTTATTTTTTAAGTGAATTTTTTAATAAATGTAAAAAAGATAATAAATTAGATGAAGTTTCTCTTAATGATTTTATGACTTATATCATTAATTTTTATAATGATACTTTTATAAATGGCGATAAATTAAATGAATTTTTAGATTCAAGTCTATTTAAAATAGATAGCAGTACTAGATATAAAAATGATTACACAGGTTGTTTAATTAATTATTATCAAGTTATTAAACTTATGATTACATCTTTAGATACAACAAAAAATTTAGATAATTATATAAATCATGCTAGAGAATGTAATGATAAATCAAATTTAGATTTATTAAGAAATTATTTTGATAATTTAATATCTCAAAAACAAAAAAGTTCTAAAACTGAAGAATTGGATGTTAATATATCAATAAGAAAAGATATTTTAGATGCTTATATTCTTTATGCTTCTAAAAAATATGGTAATGATAATGTAATAAAATATTTATATTCATATATTAAAAATGATAGTAATGCAATTACTAAAGATAAGAATTTTAGAGATAAATTTTCAAAATTTTTATCAAAAGATATTATAACTGAAATAACTGGAAATGATTTGCCAAATTATGTAATTAATATTCAAAATAATCAGAACATTAATAAAATGCAAATTTTAGAAAATGTTAGTTGTGCTACATTTAATAAATATGGATTTAATCAATTAAAAGCAGCATTAGTTTCTTC
>CAYTXQ010000077.1:0-1745 GCA_964441535.1 uncultured Muribaculaceae bacterium | reverse complement strand
TGGACTTTTAATTGCAATATTACTAATAATAATCCTTATATTAATATCATTAGTAGGATTCTTTATATACAATGATTATTATTTAAAAGATGATACTAAGGAAACTAATACAGAAGAATTATCATTAAATGATGCTAGAGTGGTTGATATAGAAAATAAAATAGAAATGATCGATTTCAACGATAACTTTACTCATATTTTTTATTTATCAAATATCTATAATTCAAAAATGACTTATTATGAAAAAATCAACACTGTAATAAATTATTTAAATTTATATAACATGCACAATTATTCTTATTCAGAATATTCATATAACGGAATATCATTTGAAGGTATTTTATTAAATGATGATGAAGTAGAATCAATTATCTCTTGTGTAAAAACTTTATTTGGTCCAAATGAAACATTTAATCCTGAAACTATTAAAGATGGAGATTTTAATACTATAGTAAAAAATGGAGATGAATATTATTTGGTTCAAAGCAATAATAAAGATTCATATCCTTATTTTAGTATTTGGCCTATAACTCAAAAGGCTATTAAAATTGATAAAGAAATAAAAATTTATAAAAAAGTAGGCTATCGATTTGATAGTGATTCTTTAACAACAGATGAAGATGGTAAAAATATTATAGCAAAAGTAGATGAACTTGATGAAAATACAGATAAATATTTACAAGAACAAATGAATAAAAATCTAGATAAATTTGATACATATGTATTTACATTTAAATTAGATGAGACAGGAAATTATTATTTTTATAGTTCAGAAAAGGCTTAACAACTTAAAAAGTGAATAAAAATTTTTATTCACTTTTTTCTTGATCTTCTTCAATTTTAATAGCATTAGTAGGGCAACTTGCTACAGCTTCCTTAAGTTCATCTGTTAATTCTTGAATAGTTTCTTCTTTTACTTTTGAAGAACCATCTTCATCAAATTCAAAATGTTCTGGATCTATACTTATGCAAGCTCCACATCCTATACACATAGCTTTATTTACTTTAATTGTCATTATTTTCCTCCACTTAGATAATTATATAATCAACTATGTAAATAATGCAAGTTATATATTTTATTTATGTATTAATTTTGATATAATTATGACAAGGAAGTGGTAATATGAACAGTAGAATAGAAAAATATTATTCTGAAGATGATAATATTGCCAAAAGAACATCTAAAAATCAAAAGTTATATGAAGAAATAAATGATAATAAGATAGATAAATTCCCATTAAATTCTAATATTCAACTACTTGAAGATAATGCTAAAACTGTTCATGTAGATCGTATTAAAGAAATGCTTGATAGAAAGTATAGTGAAACTCCTAAGAGAAAATCAATTATATTGGATGAAGAAGATGATTTAGATTTAGAAAGTGCTTATGAAGAGGAAACTAAAGAATATGATATAAATACTATTCTTGCACAGGCTAGAGAAAACAAAGAACTTGATTATTCTGAAGATAGATTAAAAAAATTAAGAGACACTCAGTTTGATATATTAACAAGTTTAAAGTTAGAAAAACAAAGAACTTCTAAAAAAGATATAGAGGAAAAACCTAGTGAAGAAGATAATTTAATGAATTTGATTAATACTATAACTGAATTAGAAATGAAAAATCAAAGTGAAAGTAATTCTAATCCTTTAGATATATTAACTGATTTAAAGGGTGATGATAATACTGAAGTATTAGATGGAATTAAAGAAAAATTAAAAGAATATTCAGATACTACAGATA
>CAYTXQ010000076.1:0-1796 GCA_964441535.1 uncultured Muribaculaceae bacterium | reverse complement strand
ATATCTCCAGAAGGTAGCTTACCTAAAGAATTATCTGAAGCTATTAAGTTTTATAAAGAAAAGTTATATGAATTAGATGAAAAATATAAAAATGAATCTAACACAAATAATTTACAACCTTAAAATTAAGTATATTACTTAATTTTTTTTCATAAAATTTTATGGGTGAACTATATTGAAAAATACCATCAATTTTTTTTATAATTTAATACCTGATGAAATAGAAGAGAATGATGAAGAATATTCATTTTTAATTGACTATGAATATTATTTTTTAGTGCCCTATGAAAGACCTGTAGAAGATTTACCCACTTTAGAAAATATATCATTGGAACTTCTTAGTCATAATGTAAAATGTCATACAATGATTAGAAACAGAAATAATGAACTTTTATCAAGTATTAATGATAAAAGTTATATATTATTAAAAACTAATACATATGAAAATACTTTAATTAGAGTTAAAGATATTTGTTTAGTAAATAATAATATATTTTTAAATCAAGATAATAGTAAATTGTACAGAAATAACTGGGGAGATCTTTGGAGTAAGAAAATAGATTTTTTTGAATATCAGGTTAGAGAATTAGGAAAAGACAAAAAAGTAGTTATTAACAGTTTTAGTTATTATGTAGGTTTAGCAGAAAATGCTATTAGTTATTATAATGATACTATAAATGAATTTCAAAATAACATTAATGAAAGAACAGCCATATGCCATAGACGTATTAAAAGTCCTAATCTTGCTATTGATTTTTATAATCCTTTAAATTATGTTATTGATTATGAAGTAAGAGATATTGCTGAATATGTTAAGTCTTCATTTTTTAACAATAGTTTTTCTTATGAAGATTTAGATAGTTTTTTTAATATCAGAATGGTTACTCCTTTTACTTTAAGATTATTATATTCAAGATTACTATTTCCTTCTTATTATTTTGATGTATATGATTCTGTAATGAATAAAGATTTATCTGATGAAGCATTACTTGATATTATAGATAAGATTGATGAATATGAAGATTTTTTATTAGAGATTTATAATTATTTAAATAAATTTCTTCACATACCTGAAATAGAGTGGATAAATAAAAAGTTATAAATTTATATTTATAACTCCTTCTATTTCAGGTATTTCATTTTTTAAATATTCGAATATTCCATTCTGAATAGTTTCATCTTGAAACATACATTCCTTACAAGCACCCAATAGTTTTACAAAAACATATTTATTTTCATATTTTATAAATTCAATATCTCCGCCTTCACTATTAAGATAAGGTCTTAAGTCATTAATTAATTCTTTTATTTTTTCTTCCATATAAATTCACCAATTTAATTATATATTATTAATTGAGTTGTGTAAATCTTATTATTAATGTTATAATTACTTTGAGGTGTGACCTATGTCTAAATATAAAAAAGGTCTTATTATTAAAGGACAAGTAACTGGAATAGAAAAATATGGTATATTTTTAAATATAGATGCTTTTTATAATGGATTAATACATATTTCAGAAATTAGCGATGATTTTGTAAAAAATATAGGAGATTATGTTTCTATTGGAGAAATTATAAATGCTAAAATAATAGAAATAGATGAAGAAAATTTACAACTTAAATTAACTATTAAAGGTGTAAATTATAAAAATCTTAAGAAACCAAATAAAGTTAAAGAATCTAAAAATGGTTTTCAACCTTTAAAAGATAAATTACAAGAATGGATAGATGAAAAGATGAAAAAATAGATTAGTTTAATTGAACTTTTCTATTTTTTTTGCTATAATCAAAAAAGA
>CAYTXQ010000075.1:0-1846 GCA_964441535.1 uncultured Muribaculaceae bacterium | reverse complement strand
TATGGATACTAAAGAGTATTTAAACATATTAAAAACAGAAGTTAATAAAAAGAGTATTAAAAAGAATTCAACTCAGATATTACATGAGGGTGCTACTAAAGAACAAGCCGCTGCTAAGGTTGCAGAATATAGAAAGGCATTAGTGGATAAAATAGAATCTATGATAAAGTTAGCACCGAAAGATAAAAGATCTAATATCAATATTAATGTACTGTTAAAAGACTTTGACAAAGCCGCACCAAAAGCAATTAAATGGTTAATGAAAAATGGGATACCAAAATAGGAGTTAAACAATGAAAGAAAAATTAATTTTGGAAGCTTATTTAAACTATTTAGATGAAGCAACTAAATGGAAAGAGAAAGCTCCGGGATTATCTGATGACGCAATTGAAAAAATGAGAGCAGGTGGTGTTATAAAATCTAAAAAGAAATATATGAAAGGTGTTAGAAAAGGAACTAATCAAATAGTAAAGAAACAAGGTGTTACTGTAACATATAATAAAATTGCTGGATTTTCAGGACCATTAACTGTTCAGAATATGATTTTACAACATAAAGGAAATTCCAAGATTTTTAGGTTAATACTTAGATTAAAAAAATTAAATTTATCTCCAAGAGAGTGGGCGCAATTAAAACCATTAATTGATAGACATGAAGCTAATGAAGTTGTAGCAATTGCTAAACAATTAAAAGATAAAGGCGTGATGCCATCTCCTGTTCAATTTACTAAGAATAATAAAGTTGTTGGAGTACACGCATCTCCATCTGTTTTAAAGAAAGAAAAGAAAATGATGGATTTCCAGAAAAAAATATATCCAGGTTCAGGTTTTGAAAAATTTAATAAATTTAGAAACTCAACTGGTGAGTATGGTTTAGCATCAAAAAGTCCAAAAGAATTAAAAAAGATTGAAGCTAAAATATTAGAGTTAAGAAAAATTAGAGCTGATTTACTTGCTACAGCAGCAGATGTAGGTTCTGACGCTATTCATAAAAAAGGAATTATGAATAAACTTAAAGCAGTTACTAAAAATTTAGGTATTTTAAAAACTGCTGCTAAAGCATATAAGGGTGTTAAAATTGCTATTTAATTAAAGAGGAATATATAATGAAGGAAAAATTAATTTTAGAAGCGTATTTAAACTATTTAGATGAAGCCATTAATCCCGCTGTTGTTATTGGTGGTACAATGGCGTTGTCAGCATTAACAAATATATACATAGCATATAAAGAAAGAATTAGAGAATATGGTAAAACTGCGCATGAATGTAAAAGCAAGTGTGAGTTGAGATATGATTTAGCTGGAGCTGAAAATGATCCTTCGTATACTCCAGATGATATAAAAAGAATTAAAATAAATCGTCAAGAATGTATAGATAAATGTACAGCCAGATATTATAAAGAAATAGTTCCTATAAAGGAAAAACAACAGAAGATACAAGCGCAGATCGCTAAGTTGAAAGCAATGAGGAAAAAATAGGAGATAATTAATATGATAACATTACAAGAATTAGAACAATTAAAATAGGAGGATAATTAATATGATAACATTACAAGAATTAGAACAATTAAAAGAAGAAAAATTAAATAGTTTACAAGAAGGAATTGTTGGTACTTTTGTTAAAAATGCAGGTGCTGGTTTTAAGAGAGCTGCTAGAGTAGTTGCTCCAGTCGCAGTAGTGTATACTGGGGTTTTAGGTATTGATAGAGTGATCCGAGGATTGTTAAGAGAGGCTGACAAGAAGTATAGAGAATGTAGTAATAATGCGTTAAATAAATATAATAAAAAAATGGTTGGACTGAAAGGGTTTCCTTATTATAAGTTGAAACATCTTGAAGCTCAGTATAC
>CAYTXQ010000074.1:0-1927 GCA_964441535.1 uncultured Muribaculaceae bacterium | reverse complement strand
GAATTGTAGATAAGATATTATGGCCTGAAGATATAGAGTTTCTTACAGCCATAACAGCTTCAGCACTACGTACTTCTGATAATAATATCCATCTAGGATTCTGTCTCATACATGTAACTAAAACTTCAGAATATGATGCTATGTTATTAGTTTTCATAGCAACTATATCTCTATGAGGAAATATTCTATCTAAGTGTAATTCCAATGTATCCTCTATTGTAATTAATTTTTCATTTTCTTTTGTATGACTTGCTAAGAATTTAACAAGTTCTGTTTTACCTGAACCAGTTTCTCCACTTACAATAATATTACAGTGACCTTCTACACATTTAATTAAAAAGTCTAACATTGTTGCTGTAATATATTCTTCATTTAATAACTTTTCTCTATTAAGTCTTATCTTAGCAGGTGTTTTACGTATAACACATGCTATACCATTAGTAGCAATAGATTCATGAATAAAGTTTAAACGTAATTCTGCCGATTCAGCATCTAAGAATGGATGAGCCATATTAAATGTTTTTCCCATTACATTTGAACATTGAAATGCTATTTTTTCCATTAAAGAATTATTAATTTCAGGTCTATCAACTTGATAAACACCTTTAGATAATGTCTTTAACCATACTTGTCCATTATTGCTATATGATATATCTGTAATATCATCTGTCTCTAAATATTCTTTTAGAGGGCCAAAATCTATCTGTGAAAATATAGCATCATTCATCTAACTCACCCTTCTTTATCTTTTATTCTTTTTAATCTGTTGTTGTATCAGTAGTAGTATTACTTGTTGTTTCTTCTGGTAAGTAAGTAGTCTTACTTAATATAAACTCTTTAATATAATCACTAGTTACTTCAGTTTCCCCAGCAGAAGCTGTATATTTAGCGTTTCTAGGGATTGGTAATATATCAACATCTGATGAAATGTATCCAGCTTTCATTAATAACAAATACATATCATCAGGTACAGCAAACAATAACTCTGATGGTTGTCTATCTTCAGTAGTTGTTTCAAACACATGTCTTCCCTGACTATCTTTAACTGCTAAAACTTTTATTGATTTAATTAATCTGGCAAATATTACTTTTCCGTCATCATCAGTAGCTTTAAAGAACAAGTCAATTTTATTATTTGGAAATATTGAATTTCCATAAGTTGTATGTAAATCTACTTTCAAACTATAGATAGTATATCCATCTGGAATATCTGCAAATGCACTATCAGGCATTTCTTTAGCATCCATAACTAATTCAGAATAAAACAAGCCATTTGCAGGTATAGTAGCGGCATAACTAACATATTTTCCAATAACTGCAGAACCACTTGTTATTAAATTTTTGTTACTTGTTACCATACTTTGTGGTACTTCCATATACCCTATCATATCTGCAGTAATTAATGTTCTTGCTGATATTTCTTCTTTTGCATATGGAACTTTCACTGGAGTAATAGCTTGATTAACTCTCCAATTATAAGCAAGATATAATACTACAATTCCCACCAACACCCCTAGAATTGTTACAGTGTTCTTATTACTTAAGAACTTTTTCAAAGATATTAAAATATTATTCATTTATTTTTCCTCCTTATTTAATCTTCGATTCCATAATTTTTTTTATAATTTTTTTCATCAAGTCTTAATTCTAAAATTGCATTTACTTTATTTACAACATCAAACGATGACTGTCCTCTACCTATAGCATAACTTTCTGTCTTAGTAGTAACTTTAATACTTACTTTAGGCGGAGCTTCATAGATTGCATAAAACTCAATATCATAAGTTTTATTTAAATTAACTGTTTCTGAAAATCTTCTAACAAAGTTTTCAATAAATTTTTCTCTATGAATTCTTAACTCTTTATATTTCCTAAAATATCCATAATCTACTGAATCTTTCATGGCTGCTTCAGTAACTTCTTTTAG
>CAYTXQ010000073.1:0-2028 GCA_964441535.1 uncultured Muribaculaceae bacterium | reverse complement strand
CATGAATTAAGTCCTGCATTTAATAGAGATACAAATAATTATACTGTAACTTTAAATGCAGATGTTGTAAGTATAAATGTCGTAGCCACGGTTGCAGATAAAACTGCTTCAGTTAGTGGAGCAGGAACTATTAATGTAGTAGATGGAGAGAATACCATTAATGTTGTTGTTACATCTCAAAAAGGTACTACAAGAACTTATACAATAGTAGCAACTGTAGTAGATTTAAATCCAATTAAAGTCACTATAGATAAAAAAGAATATACAGTAGTAAAGAAAGTATCTGCTCTTACTGGGCCTTCAACATATGTAGCTAATACTACTATAATAAATGATATAACAGTACCTAGTTTTTACAGTGATATAACTAAATATACTCTAGTAGGTTTAAAAAATTCTGATAATGAAATAGGTTTATATGTATATAATGCTAAAGATAATTCTTATATTAAATATAATGAAATAAACTTTAACAAAATCATTTTATTTCCTATGAAGTTAGTTGATATACCTGAAAAATATAAAGAATATCAAATTAAGATTAATGATATATTAACAACAGTTTATAAATTAAATAAAGATTCTAATTATGCTTTAATATATGGAGTAAATATAGAGACAGGAAAGACTAATTTATATATGTATGATTCTAAAGAGAATACATTACAAAGATATAATGAAGAAGAATTAAATCTCTATAAAAAAGATTCTAAAGAATATATGATAATTTCTATAATTTTTGGTACTGTTTTATTAATAAGTTTAGTAGGATTTGTTTGTATTATTAGAAAAAATAATGAATTAAAAAACAAATTATTAGATAATAAAAAAGATAAAAAAGAAAATAAACCTAAAGAAAAAGAATTAAAAAAAGAAACAGAACAAAAAAATGATGATTTTATAGATAAATAATGTATAATTATATTTAGGAGATGTAGTATGAATTTAATAATTAATGGACATAAGATTTCAACAATAGTTCTAATAAGTTTTATAGTAAGTATTATTTTAGTACCAATAATGAGAAAGTTGGCATTTCATATAAATGCAGTAAATGAACCCAATGCAAGAAGATTAAATAAAATACCAATGCCTACTTTAGGAGGTTTAGCTATATTTTTATCCTTTCTAATGGGATATGTATTGTTTGCTGATAAATCCAGTCAGATGTTATCTGTATTAATAGGAAGTTTTCTTATTATATTAATAGGAATATTTGATGATATAAATCCTATAAAAGCAAGATATAAACTTATAGTACAGATTATAGCAGCATCAATAGTTGTATTCTATGGAAATATAGTATTAAATAATGTAGATGCTTTTGGAATAAATTTAAATTTTGGAATATTTAGTGAATTAGTAACAATTTTATTTATATTAGGTATAATAAATGCTATTAATTTAATAGATGGAATGGATGGTTTAGCAGGAGGTATATCATCAATATACTTTCTTACAATAGCAGTTATAGCATTCATATTAAATAAAATGGGAGGTCTTGATGTAGTATTATCCTTAATAATGTTAGGAGCAACTTTAGGATTCTTATTCTATAACTTTCCTCCAGCACTATTATATATGGGAGATACAGGTTCTAATTTCTTAGGATTTGTAATAGCAGTTACAGCACTTCTGGGATTTAAAAATGTAACATTAACTTCATTAATAATACCTGTTGTAATATTAGCCATTCCTATATTAGATACTGCATGTGCTATAGGTAGAAGAATATTAAAACATAAACCTCTAGGAGAAGCAGATAAAGAACATTTACATCATCAACTACTAAAAATGAAATTTTCCACTAGAAAAAGTGTACTTATAATATATGCAATAAACATAATATTCTCATCTGTAACTATATTTTATGTTTTAGGTAATAGATACATAGCAATGGGTTTATATGGATTCTTAATGGTAATATTATTATTCTTAGTAATAAGAACTGATATATTATTTGACCATAGTAGTAAAGAATCAAATAAAAAGAAAATAAAATTAATAAGAAAAAAGAAATGACATAAT
>CAYTXQ010000072.1:0-2104 GCA_964441535.1 uncultured Muribaculaceae bacterium | reverse complement strand
ACCTCCTATGTCATGACTCCACCATGATAATCCTAAGTTACTTGCACTACTATTAAAATAAGGTAACTCTTTTAATGTATTCCAACTTACAACAGTTTCTCCAGAATAATGTATTGGATATTTGTGAGGAGTCATTAAACTATTTCTGGATAGAGTTACACCTCTTCTATTTATATCCTTTTCATAGAATTTAAAATAATAATAATTTAATACTCTTAATTCTAAATCACTTTTATCATAATCATTCCAGTAGAAGTCTATTCCTAAATTATTCAGATTAGATATTATCATATTAAAATAGAAATCCACTATTTTTTTATCAAATACATTAAAAGGCAAAGTTGTACCATTTTCTCCTATAATATTTTTATTAGGATTCATGTAAGCACCAATACATATACCTCTTTCATGTAAATAACTCATTAATTCTTTAGGATTTTTAATTAAATCAGTATTAAAATAATAATAGTTTCCCTGCCATTTAGGACCTAATAAAAGTACTGACATAGGTATTTCATTTCTATTAAAATCACTTATAAGTTTTTTAATTTCTTCTTCTTTATACGCTTCATTTCTATTCCACCATATACCTAGAGAATATCTAGGAATTAAAGGAGGTTTTCCAGTTAATTTAAAATAATCTTTCAAACACAATCCGAAGTCTCTTCTATACATGAAAACATAGATATCAATATTTTGACTTTCTCTTTTTTCTAAAGTACCATCTTCTTTTATAATCATACTATTGGAATCATCTATAGATACAAAACCATCTGTAGAATATAAACCTTTTATATATTTTTCTTTACTATCTAAAGATTTACCTGTACTTTTAAAGTTTCTAGCTTCTGGATGAGTATAATACCAGTATTTATCACTATTTAATAAATTTATTCTTAAAGTAGATTCAGGTGCTATTTTAGAAGTATTAAACTTCTTTTCCTTAGAATATTGCAGTTTAAAATATTTAGTTGAAACTACTAAAAATTTTTCATCCTGTTGAATTCCACATGGAGTTAATTCAAAATCTCTATTAGTTGCAAATTCAGTAGGTCGATCTTCAAAAATACCCTTTTCACTATATTCTAAACGTACTAATATATCGCTTAAAATAGTAATTCTATAATTATTACCCTTAAATATCATAGCGCTTTTATTTACAGGATTACTGGTATCCATCTATGTCACCCACTTTCTTATTCTGTTAATATTCTATCACATAAAAGAAAATAAAAAAAGATATTTTATGTAAAGAAAATAACTATAACAATTGAATATTTTTACTTAGTATATTATCATTAATATGGAGATGGTTTTATGAAGTATGCTTTAGTAACTGGTGCTTCTCTAGATTTAGGAAAATTAATTGTAGATTCTTTAGTTAATAATGGATACACAGTATTTGCTACTGATTCTAATATATCAAATATAGAAGAAAGTAAAAAAATAATACCAATTAAAATGGATGTCACAGATACATTTAGTATAGAAGAATGCTATGAAAAGGTAAAAGAAAAAACATCTCATTTAGATGTTGTATTAAATTTCACTGATATTTTAATAATGAATAGTTTAATAGAAACTGATATGGGAGAAGTAGAAAAAATATTTAATGTTAATGTTATGGGAATTATGAGAGTTAATAAGAGATTTTTTCCTTTAATATTATCAAAAAAAGGAAGAATTATAAATATAAGCAGTGAATTAGGATGGATGAGTCCAACTCCATTTAATGGATTATATACTATGACTAAATATGCTTTAGAAGCTTATAACGATACATTAAGAAGAGAATTAAATGATATAGGAATTAAAGTTATAAAAATACAGCTAGGTTCCTTTAAACCAAACATGCATGAAGAAATTAAAAATAATTATACTAATCTAGTCAATAATACAAAATATTTCAAAAAGAATTTAAATTCTTTACATAAATTCATAACAAAAGAATTTAAGCATAATAATCCTAAATATTTAATTAAAGTCATACTAGATGCATGTAATAATCCTAAACCTAAAATATGTTATAGAGTTAAAAATAATTTATATATGAGAATAATTAATTTATTACCTGAAAAGATAATTGATAATATATACAAAAAGA
>CAYTXQ010000071.1:0-2159 GCA_964441535.1 uncultured Muribaculaceae bacterium | reverse complement strand
TTTCTTTAATAAATTTCTTTAGTAATAACGTCAGTCCTAAATTATTAAAAATAGCAGATGCAAAAATTAATGAAATAACTGTTAATATAATAAATGAATCTTTTTCTAAAGAAATACTTGGAGATTTAGATATAAATAATATAATTATAATAAATAAGAACACGGAAGACGAAATAATAGCATTAGATTTTAATTTAAATAATGCATATACAATATTAAGAAAAGCTACTAAAAGTCTGCAGACTAAAATTAATAATTTAGAGAATGGTAATTATAGATATTTAAGTGATACTGATGAATATTATTTAGATGCGTATTCAGATAAAGGTTTCATTTTTAGGGTTCCTGTGGGATTAGCAACTAATAAAGTTTTTTTATCTTCTTTAGGACCTAAAATACCTGTAAGATTAGAGTTTATAGGAAGTGTAAACAGTAGTATTGTTACTTCTATTACTGATTATGGAATAAATAATTCTCTAGTAGAAGTATATGCAAAAGTAGAATTAGTTGAGGAGATAATTTTACCAGTTAAATCTAAAAAAAATAGTGTAGAATCAAAAGTTTTAATATCTTCAAAAGTAATTCAAGGAAAAGTTCCAACATATTATAATGGAAAATTAGAAAATAGTACCAATATTTTAACCACACCTATAAAATAATGTGTTATAATTACAATAAGGTGATAGTAATGGAAAAGAAATTTTTTATTTCTGAGGCTTTTGATGTAGCCTTAAATGAATATAAAAAAGATAAAACAACATTAATTTTGCCAACTGAAAATTTATTATTAATAGTTAAAATTTTAACTTTAATATATGGAGAAACCAGTATTATGAATTCATATACTTTAAATGATGCTAATCTATTAGCTAAAACTTTAAAGCAATATGGAGCAACTGATAAAAAACTTTATGAACTATTTACAGATATAAATTCATTGTATGAGGAAATAAAAAATAAAAAAGAAGGAAAGACTTTCTTAGTAACTCAAGTACAAAAAGATTTAATAGATTTAATATATTTAAAGAATCCAGAATTAACAGAAGAAGAAAGACAAGAATATAGTAAGTATTTATTCATCAAAGAAAATCCTAATCCTCATTTTAGATTATATAGTTATTTTAAGTTTATAATTCCTGATGAAATAAACAATTATTGGAGATTTAAATTTGAAAAACCCAAAATAGTTGAAAATAAATCAGAAAAAATTATTCCAGTTTTAAATAATAACGATAATGATGAAAGTGGAGAAGTGGAAGGTGGAAGAACTGAAACTTTAGAAGAAGAAGGTCCAAAATTAGTTTTGAATTTGCCAAAGGCAGGATTTACTACTTCAATGAGTATGGCTTATTCAGTAATAGTTTTAATGATAGCATCAATTTTCTTCTTAATCTTCTTGCTTGCGAGGTAATTTATGAAAGAAGTTTTAATAAATAATATAAAATATAAAATTATAAAAGATGAAAAAAATGGTTTTAATTTAGAAGAAACTACCAGTAAACTGACAGATTATTTTTATAATTATGATTATGTTGTAGGTGACTGGGCCTATGGCAAACTGAGATTGAAAGGATTTAATAAGAAAAATAATAAGAATTTCAATGTAATAAATGACTATAATAAAGTTGATAAATATATAAATGAAAATTGTGCATACGGGTGTAAATATTTTATTATAGAAAAAAAAATATAGATTTTGATAAATTGATGTGTTATAATTTATTAGAATAGTGAGGAATATTTAAATGGAAAAAATAATAATTAAAAAATTAGATAATACTATTAGTGAAATTAATTTAGTAACAGCATTTTCTTTGGAAGATAATAATATAATAATTTATTTAACAAAAGAAAATCCTGATATTGTAAATGTTACTGTAAAAACAGCTGTAGGTTTAGATTCAATATCTGACGAATTATTTCAAAAAGTAACAGAAGCACTTCAAACTATGAATGAAGATATTTTTAAAAACAATACAATTGATGTAGCAAATACTTTATCTGAAGTTGGAACACCTAAAAAATTTAGAATTAACGGAAATTTTGATGAAGTTATTGGTAATTTAAATACAATGTATCAAAGTAGTGGTAAAAAAGTTTTAAAGGCAGAAGAAAAGGCTCCTTTTCCAATGAGTAGTCCAGTGCCACAAGAAGTTACT
>CAYTXQ010000070.1:0-2254 GCA_964441535.1 uncultured Muribaculaceae bacterium | reverse complement strand
AAATGGTATTATAGATCCAACTATGGTAGAAAGAGTAGCTTTAGAAGCAGCAGCAAATATAGTGTCTTTAATATTGACTACTGAAAATATAGTTATAGATACTTCAAAGGAAACTTTAACAAAAAAAGAATTAAATGATGAATTAATAGAAAGTAGTATAAATGGTTCTTATTGAATCATTTTTTTGTAATAAAAAATCAAGTAGTAAATATATTTAAAATATGGAAAAATTAATTATACCCAGAAAAGTGGGAGATGCATATTTAAGTTTAAATAATGAAAGAAAAGTGATGTATTTTCTTGATACAAAATATTGTACTATAAAAAAATATTATCAAGTTGCTGATGAATGTAAAGAAATATATTTGCCGAAAAATTTTTCTTTTAGTAAAGATTCAATATATGGAAATTTTACAGGTACTTATGAAATTGATTCAAATTGTTTTAGATTTTTAGAAGAAGGAGAATATAGTTTAATTTTAACTACAATGGAACCTTTGTTAATATTATGGGGAGCTTTTCCTAAAGATGTTACAATTGAATTAATAACACCAAGTAATATGCAATTATTTAAAGTTGATGACTATTCAAATGATAAAAAACATCATGTAGAAACACATTTATTAGTAGCACCTTTAGATGAAAATAATACTTTAACTACAACAACAGGTATTTATATAAGAACTCCTATAGATTCATCAGAAAACGAAAGAATGTTTATGAATATATATTTATCTAAAGATAAAACATTTAATCCCTTAACTAATAATATTGATTTTACATTACCTTCATTATTGCTAAGAAAAAAACATAAATAAAAAACATTTATTTATATTTTTGAGTTATAATAATATAGAGGTTGCAGTATGGAAAAAAGATCTAAAAAAGCACTTATAGTATTAATAATTTCAATATTTATATTACTTATAACTCACTTAGAAGTAATTGATATTAAAGAACAATACAGTAGAGGAAATTTTAATAATACTTCATTATTAAGTAATAGAACAATATCTACTAATAATGTAAACTCTTCTAAAGTAAATACTAAAAATATAGATAATTATATAAAAAAATATATAAAAGATAACTATAGAAATAAAAAAGATGTTATCTATAATTTCAATTTAATAGATAATAAAATAGTAAGTGTATTATTTACTGATGAAACTACTAATACTCATCAAAGTTTTTTAATTGATATAAATACTGATCTTTTACTGGATATAGATTCTATTGTAAATAATGTAAGTGAATTTAATGATATAGTAAATAGAGAATTAAGTAAAAAATATCCTAAATTTATAGTTGATGGTATTAATTCTTCGTTAGCAAAAATAACTTCTTATGAAATTAAAAATAATGAAATGATAATATATTATGATAATGTAATTACAAACCCTGTAGTTAATAAATCTCTTTTTATAAACATTAATTATAATATAATAAAAAAATATTTAAAGATTAAATGTGTTTTAGATAAGGAATTTACTCCCAATACTTATGATATATCTGGTTTAGATAAAGTAATAGCACTTACTTTTGATGATGGTCCAAAGGAAGGCTCAACTTCATCTATAATTAATACTTTAAAAGAAAATAATGTTAATGCTACATTCTTTATGCAAGGTTATAGAATGTTACCAAATAAGTTATTGGTACAAGAATTAGTAAGTAATGGTAATGAAGTAGGTAATCATACTTATAATCATAAGTATTTAACTAAATTAAATAAAGAAGGAATAGATTTTCAAATTAATACTACAAATGAAAGATTTAATGAAATAACAGGTAAGAACATTTCATTAGTAAGACCTCCATATGGTAGTTATAGTAAGACTGTGGAATCTTTAGTTAATTATCCATTAATATTATGGGATGTAGATCCTGAAGATTGGAAAATATATGAAATACCAATAATTATAAGTAATGTCTTAAATAATGTAAGTGATGGAAATATAATATTGATGCATGATGTTTATGATAGAACTGCTGAAGCATTAAAAACTATATTGCCGGAATTATATGTAAAAGGATATAGAGTAGTAACTGTATCTAAATTAGCAGAGATAAAGAAAGTTACTCTACAACCTGGAATTGCTTATAGGAATATAAAATAAAGAGCCATCCTTAACGGATGACTCGTTTTTGATCTCCTAAGAGATCTGTGTAGATATATATTATTATATCTACATTATATATTATTCCCATATTTTAAGAAATATGCATAAAATTTTTAAAAATTTAATTTATT
>CAYTXQ010000069.1:0-2699 GCA_964441535.1 uncultured Muribaculaceae bacterium | reverse complement strand
TACAAGTAATAATTTAAAATTATTAAGTAATGAAGTGTTGGAAGATAGTTATTCCTATTCATCTATCTATAGCACTTATAATCCAGATAAGAGTAATACTTTAGCTTATTATTTAAATAATGAATATTTAGAATCTTTATCTTATAAAGATAGAATAATATCATCAGATTTTTATACAGGAGAATATAAAACTTCTTATGAAGATATATTTGAAAATAAAGTTAATTGTAAAGTTGGTTTATTATCTATAGCAGATTTAAAATTAGATAGAATTGGAACTCCTTACTATTTACTAAATGGTAATGGAAGTAAAATATATACATATAGTGATGTATTATCATTAGAAAATTCTTCTACTGAAAAAAATATAAGACCAGTAATAAATATAAAAAATAATAATATTTTAAATGGTAATGGAACTTTGAGTAGTCCATATGAGTTAGAGGTATAGTATGAAAAAAAGTACAATAGTAATTTCAATTTTAGATATAATAGTAGCAGTATGTTTTTTCATAGTTTATGGTCCTATAGACAATATAAGAAACACTGTTATAGCAACTGCTATGGTTACTAAGACACATCAATATATAGCTTATACTTTCTATGATACTGAAACTATAAATGAAGTAGTTCAAAAAGATACCTATGTTCCTTTTGACGAAGAGATAAATTTAGATAAAATAGTAATAGATACAGGTGAAAAAAATAGTTATGCTAGTGAATATGAAAAATCTATTTTAACTAGGGATAAAGGAAATGATTTATATAAATTAATAAATATTGAAATTGATGGAATAAAAGCATATTTAGTAGCCATATATGATCCATCAAAAGTTAAATTAGGTACTTTAGAAGTATTTAATAAAAATAATTCTGGAAGAGAAAAATTAGTAGAAATATGTGAAAGAATAGGTGCAGTAGTAGGTATTAATGGTGGAGGTTTTCAAGATCCTGATGGTTGGGGTAGTGATATACCTATGGGAAATTTAATAAAAGATGGTAAAATTATTTGGTCTGAAAATGACAAACCTCAAAGTATGATTGGTTTCACTAATAAAAACAAATTGATATTAATTAGTGCTACAGCAGAAGAAGCACTTAAAAAAGGTGTAAGAGATGCACTACAGTTTGGGCCTTTCTTAATAGTTAATGGAAAATCTATAAGAACTAAAGATGATTCAGCTGGAGGTTATAATAGAGCAGCAAGATCAGCTATTGCTCAAAGAAAAGATGGAATTGTTCTGTTTCTAGTTACTGAAGGAGTTCATACTAATGGTCCAAGGTTAATAGATATAGCTGAGACTTTAGAAAAATATGGAGCTTATAATGCTGCTAACTTAGATGGAGGTAGTTCAGTTCAATTATCTATTAATAACAATTTAGTAAATAATCCTGTTAATATATATGGCAAACCTATTAATGGAAGGAATATAGTAAGTGCTTTTGTAGTAATGCCATAAAAATCATTTGTAAATTTTATAACAATTTACTTAAGCAAAATAGATAAATATAAAACACTCTTACATTTGTAGTTATATAAAATGAACATAAAATATATGTTCTTTTTTATATTGATTTTTCTATAATTTAATAGGGTGATTATATGTTTTTTAATATTATTCATACTAGAATTAGATATGTATTTGCAATATTAGTTTTAGTATTAATTACAGTAATTTTAAAAGTATTTTATATACAAGTATTTCAATACAACAAATTAAGTAAATTAGCTAGTAGTTTATGGAGTAGAAATTTACCTATAAAGGCAGATAGAGGTATAATCACTGATAGAAATGGTAAAGTACTTGCAACGAATATAACTACTACCAGTTTGGTATTAATACCTAATCAGATTAGTAATAAAAAAGAAGTAGCTAAAAAGTTAAGTGAAATTTTAGGAGTATCTTATGATGAAATGTATAAACATGTAAGTAAAAAAACTTCAATAGAAAGAGTTCACCCGGAAGGAAGACAATTAAATTATGAAATTGCTAATAAAATAGATAAATTAGAATTAGATGGAGTATATTTAGTTAAAGAATCAAAAAGATATTATCCATATAAAGATTTATTGTCTCATACTTTAGGATATGTAGGTATAGATAATCAAGGTTTAAGTGGTGTAGAATTAATGTATGATAATTATTTAACAGGAGAAGATGGTGCTATAAAGTATTTTAGTGATGGTAAAGGGAATAAACTGGAATTAACTGAAGTATATGAGCAACCTCAATCAGGAGTAAATATTTCTTTAACAATTGATTTAGATATACAGTTATCTATAGAAAGAGAATTAGATAATATAGTGAGTAAATATAAACCAGATGATGCATTAATTATAGCAATGGATCCGGATAGTGGCGAAATATTAGGAATGGGTTCTAGACCTGATTTTGATTCTAATAATTATAAGAATTACAGTACTGAAGTAATAAACAGAAATTTACCAATATGGATGACTTATGAACCGGGTTCTACTTTTAAAATAGTTACTTTAGCGGCCAGTATTGAAGAAAAGCAAGTGAATTTATTTGAAGATAAGTTTTATGATGATGGAAGTATAACAGTAGGAGGAGCAACAATACATTGTTGGAAACCAGGAGGCCATGGAGAACAGACATACTTGCAAGTAGTAGAGAATTCTTGTAATCTTCTGGTGAATACAGGAACACATTTAAGTTTATTGAGAACCCTTTAAA
>CAYTXQ010000068.1:0-2860 GCA_964441535.1 uncultured Muribaculaceae bacterium | reverse complement strand
TTCTTTATTAATTTTATTAAATCTTTTTTATTTAATTTTGAATAGCCTTTCAAATGTTTTCTTTTAGCTAAACTTCTTAGTTCTATAATAGTTTTTTTATCATAATCTATTTCTTTATTTTCTTTATAAAGATTATTAGTAATCTTTTCAATTAAACTATCATCAATTACTTTCTTTTTATCATCTTCTTTATGCTCTTTTGCTTTAACTAAACTTTCTTTTCTGATTTCTTCATTACTTTTTAAAAATTTTAAAGCATTTAATAAACAAAATATACACAATACTAAAGAAGATAATATAAATATTATGAAATATATTAAAAATCTAATAACATTTACATACCCTACTGTATTCCAAAAATATATAGATAATAACAATGATATTAGTGTAGTAGAAAATAAACCAAATATTAAATTTTTTTCCCAAGGTTTAGTAAATATATAATTCATAATATTAAGTCCTTTCTTTGTTAAATTATTATACTACATTTTTTCTAAAGTCTATAGAATTTTTTAACACCAATTTTTCTTAAATAAAAATACATAATTAATGATAATAAATATATAAATAAAGTTATTAATAAAATAAATATATTTTTATTAAAGTTTATTTCTGTAATTAGACTAAAAGGTATTATAGCAAATATTAATCCTATAAATATACTTATAAAAGCCGGTAAACTTTGTTTTATTACTCTTATCTCACTAGTCCAAGAAAAGTTAGGAAAAATTAAATTTAAAATTAAACCAATTAAAGATATAAATAGTGAGTATCCAATACCTGTAAATATACACAAAATAAATGTTACTAATGATAATTTCAAGGAAATAGTTAATAAAATAGAACTTATTAATATAGCAGGAACTATTATAGTCAAATTAATCATTATCTTACTTATAAATATTTTCATAGGACTAACAGGAATAGTTTTCATAATCCAGAAATTCTTGCCTTCTAGAGAAATACTAGAATGAGTAGAACAAGTAAGAGCACAGAATAATGCTATTAAAAGAGGAGTTGCTTTAGTTAATAGATAGGTCCCATTAGGATCATTCATTATCATAGCTAATTTATCTGTTTCAAAAAATAAACTTAATATACTTAGTAGTATTAATAATATGCTCCCTATAGCAGTGTTCATAACATAATTAACACTTGATATATATCTTTTCATTTCTTTTTTATATAAACTTTTTAAAGAACTCATTTCATTTAATTTTTTTAATTTAAAAGTAGAGTTAGTATATTCTTTAGTTATGCTATTATTGATTAATACAAAATATTTTCCCACTATAAAAATATAAATAATAAACAATATACACGGTATTAATATAAATTCTAATAATGATATTAAATTATAATCTTTTATTATATTTATATATAAATTAGTAAGAGGATAAAATTTATTAAATATATCGACCATAGATTTTCCTATATTAGCTAAATCCAAAGAATTTGTAATATCAATAGAATTAGATATGTAAAAGATAAAAACTAAAAGAAGTATTGATAATATAATATTAAATATATTACTTTTCTTAAATTTAGAAGAAACTATAGCAAGTATTGATCCTATAATAGTAGATATAATTATAGGTACCAAAGGAATAATAAATAGAGTAATAAAGAATAACAAATACATAATTAAAGGTGTTTCTACATTTATTATATATACTATAAAAGAAGGTATCATAAGCAATAATAAATATATTATATTAGTTAAATATAATGAAAATATTTTACTTAAAATTATATCTCTTCTTATTATAGGTAAAGACATTAACATATCATAATCTTTAAATCCAAACAATAAACCTTTAATTCTATAAAAATTAGTTGTCAATATAAATATACTAGTTATTGCCATGTATTGAGCAAGTATTACATAAGGTATATTTAATACTAAATATCCTTTCATAATAATTTTAGCATAATAAAAAGAATAGAATCCTAAAACTAAAATTCCTAATAAGAATAGTATAATTTGACTATTACTTTTTTTATTATTATTTATAAAAATTCCTTTTATATTTATTTTAGTTAATCTTAAAAAGTTATTCATTGTTATCAATCTCCAAGAAAATATCTTCAAGACTTTTATCTTTAATTATTTTTTTCATATCTCCGCATGCAACTAATTTACCTTTTTTAATAATAGCAACTTTATTACATAATTTTTCAGCTACTTCTAATATGTGTGTTGAAAAAAATATACTACAACCTTCACTACACATTAAATTTATAATTTCTTTTAAAGTGTAAGTAGATACTGGATCTAATCCTACAAAAGGTTCATCCAATACCATTATTTTAGGATTATGAATAAGAGCTGAAATAATAGTTATTTTCTGTTTCATACCATGAGAATAACTGGATATGGGATCTCCTAAATTTTTATCTATCTCAAATGTTTTAGCATATTTAGGAATTCTGATATTCCTATCCTTAGTACTTACTTCAAAAACATCCGCTATAAAATTTAAATATTCTATACCAGTTAAATGTTCGTATAAATCTGGACTGTCAGGAACATAAGCCATTATTTTTTTACATTCAATAGGATTTTCCTTTATAGATATTCCATCTATTAATATTTCTCCACTATCAAAATCATTTATTCCAACTATAGATTTAATAGTAGTGGTTTTACCTGCTCCATTGTGTCCTACAAAACCAAAAATATCTCCAGATTCAACTTTTAGAGATAAATTATCCACAACATTTTTATCTTTAGTATAACTCTTACAAAAGTTTTTAATTTCTATCATATTTATACTCCTTATCTAAATAATTATAGCATAATAAACAAAAATTGTTGCATAGATATTACCCATATGTTAAAATTAATTTACAATAAAAA
>CAYTXQ010000067.1:0-2875 GCA_964441535.1 uncultured Muribaculaceae bacterium | reverse complement strand
TATTATTTCTTTTATATCTTTTTTCTTTATTGGATTTTTTATTACATCATATACTCCAAAGTATTTGTATTTTTCTTTTACTTTTTCGTCATCACTATCTGTTGTTATTATTACTGGTATGTTGTATCCTTCTTCTTTTAGTTTGCTATATACTTCTAATCCATTTATTTTTGGTATTTCGTAATCCATTATTATTAAATCAAATTTTTCATTGTTTCTTATCTTTCTTAAGCATTGTTCTCCTATTATTACATAATCTACATATATGTTTTCATTTTTAAACATTCTTTTTATTTTTTCTAGTTTTTTTACGTTTTCATCTACTAATAATACTTTTGGTATTTTTAGTTCTTTTACATATTCTGTTACTTTATTATTATTTACTTCTTCTTCTGGTATATTTTGATCTACTGTTATTGTTATTTTTGTTCCATGATTTATTTTACTTGTTATATCAAATGTTCCTCCTATTAAGCTTATTATTTTATTTACACTATTTAATGTTAGATTCTTTGATATATATTCATTATTAGTATTCTGTGAAAATATCTCTGATATTGTTTCTCCATCCATTCCACTTCCTGAATCTTCTAATGTTATTAGTAATCTACATATTTCATATTTTATTATGCTATCTATTCTTAGTTCTATAAATCCTTTGTCTGTATATTTTATTGCATTTTCTAGTATTGTTGTTAGTATTTGTTTTATTTTTACTGAATCTCCATATAATATTTCTGGTATGTTATTATCTATTGTTATTCTGAAATCTACTTCTTCTTTTACATTCGATTTAGCACGTAATGTTACTTCTTTTATTAAATTATTTATATTATATTTATTATCTATTTTTTCTATTTTTATTATATCTTCTTCACTTATGTCTAGAGTCTGATTTATTGTTTTATTTGCACTTTCTAATGATGCTTGCAACTTATATAAGTTTGGTTTTATATCATTTATATTATCATAAGTTAATGATTCATTTATGTATTCATTCATTTCTGTTGATCTATTCTTTACTTCCTGTATTATGTTAAATATGAATGCTGATTTATCTGCATTTATTTGATCTGATTTATCTTTTGACTGTTTTATTTCTTCTATTAGTTTTAAATCTGGATTCTCTATTGTGAAAAACATTAAATAATTTATGAATGTTAATGTGATAGAGATTACTATTAAATATGGATTTATATTATATACATAAAATAAAAATAAAAATAAAAAAATAATGACAAATATTGGAATATACCTTTTATCAAATTTATTAATTTTAAAAATAGTAACCAATACAGTTATTAAAATCGACAATATTAAATATAAACCACAAAACCCATAAGTTAAATTTACGGCTGAACCATCAACACTCGCATTTGAATTTAAAAATATAACATTAACTTTTAAGAAAATCATAAAAACAGCTATTATAGAATCAAAAAGAATAACTGTAAGAAAAAACTTTTTATATTCTTTTCTTATTTTTTCAAAACTAATATAAGCTATATAAGTAAATAAACAAGTAGTTATTAATATAAGTTGAATAAAATCAATTTTATTCAAAATTGATATAATTTTTAAAAATGGAGTTACATTGTATAATGCAATAACTCGTAGAATCGAAACAACTATGCTGTCTATCACACTACACACTATCATTACTGAATAAATCTTATTTTCAATTAAATTTAATCTTCTTTTAGTAAAAAATATTATACAGAGCAAAATTGAAAAAAATATTGAACAAACAGGAAGTTCTAATCCATGCATATTATCACCAAACATATTATATCATAGAATTCAAATTATAAATTCTTTTTTGTTAAATTATAAAAAGACATTTACATGCCATTTTATAATTTTTTTAATATTGTCTTGATTTATTTATTTTTGTTAAAATGAGTACTGAATCAATACTTTTATCATGTATATCTATATCATATAAACTCGAATAAACTTCTTCTTCATTTATTTTTCCAGGCTTTTTATATTCAGCATTATTTTCCACTTTTCTATCATAAAATTTAACCTGAGATATTCTTTCTTCTATTCGCAAACGATTAGCTTCTTCAGAGGTTTTTCCATCAAGTAAAGTTAAATGCGAAGCATAAGAATATTTTTCAATTAAATTCCATTTAAGTGTAGCTAATATGTCTCTCAGTTCTATTAAACCTTTTTCTTCATTAAATTTAGTAATATCAAATGCCTCTCCCATAGTTGCATAACATATATCACTCTCTAAATGCGTAGCAATTGGCATAATTATAGCATTTTTTGATTTAGCAACGCGATAAATTCCTGGAAATAAATCTAACATTAATAAATCTGGTCTCTTATTCCAAACTCCTTCAGGAAAAATTATAAGATCTGAACCTAAATCTATTACCCTTTCCATTTTTGGTATAGAAGCATTTCTATTTTCTTTATTTGTTCTATCTACTAGTATAACTCCATTTAGCCAAGCTGTAATACCATCGGTACTATTAAAAAATTGTGGCAAACTTCCAAATAAAACATAAGCCGGTTTATTGATTAAAACTATAGTATAAAGTAAATCATCTTTAAATCCATGAGTGGGAGCATAAATAATAGGAACTCCTTTAGGAATTTCAGCTTTTCCATCTACTACCAGTTTATAATGACCAGATAATGGAGCAAATTTTCTAATAACTGGACTTAAAAATTTTCTGACCTCAACACCACTTTTAGAAACTACATCTTCTGGATTATTCGACATTAGATATTCAAAATATTTATTGTACATATTAAACCCCTTCTTTTTAATTGTTGTATATAATAACATTTTTACTTATTTTTGTCAAATTTACTTAATAAATTAATAAATTATTGACTTTATTTGAAAAATTGACTGTTT
>CAYTXQ010000066.1:0-2910 GCA_964441535.1 uncultured Muribaculaceae bacterium | reverse complement strand
CATTAGCATCTATATCAAATTTAACTTCTATTTGTGGAACTCCTCTTGGTGCTGCTGGAATATTTCCTAATTGGAATCTTCCTAAAGTTTTATTATCTGCAGCCATAGGTCTTTCACCTTGTAATACATGAATATCTACTGCTGGCTGATTATCTGCTGCTGTACTAAATACCTGACTCTTACTTGTAGGAATTGTTGTGTTTCTTGGAATAAGAACTGTCATAACATCTCCTAAAGTTTCAATACCAAGTGATAATGGAGTAACATCTAATAAAACTAAATCATCAACTTCACCAGTTAATACTCCACCTTGAATAGCAGCTCCCATAGCAACTACTTCATCAGGATTTACACCTTTATATGGTTCTTGACCTAATTCTTTCTTAACTAATTCTTGAATATAAGGTATTCTAGTTGAACCACCTACTAAAATTACTTTATCAATATCTTTAGCTGTCATTTTAGCATCTTTTAATGCTTTTTTAACTGGCTCTAAAGTACTATCAAACAAATCTTTATTTAATTCTTCAAATTTAGCCTTTGTTAAAGTAGTTTCATAATGTAATGGACCTTCACTACCTTGTGTTATAAATGGTAAACTTATCTGTGCTGAAGTAGTTCCACTTAAATCTTTCTTAGCCTTTTCTGCAGCATCTTTTATACGTTGCATAGCCATTTTATCTTTAGATAGATTTACACCATTAGTTTGTTTAAATTCTTTAACTAAATAGTCCATAACTTTCTCATCAAAGTCATCTCCACCTAATTGGTTATTACCATTAGTTGATTTAACTTCATATACACCATCACCTAATTCAAGTATTGAAACGTCAAATGTTCCTCCACCTAAGTCATATACTAAAATAGTATGATTATTATCCTGTTTATCTAAACCATAAGCAAGTGATGCTGCTGTTGGTTCATTAATTATTCTTTCTACTTCTAATCCAGCTATTTTACCTGCATCTTTAGTAGCTTGACGTTGAGCATCATTAAAATATGCTGGAACAGTAATAACTGCTTTAGTAACTTTCTCACCTAAATAACTCTCTGCATCAGATTTTAATTTCTGTAAAATCTTTGCGCTTATTTCCTGAGGAGTATACTTTTTACCATCAATTTCAACTTTTTCTTTTGTTCCCATTTTTCTTTTTATAGAAGCAACAGTTCTTTCTACATTAGTAACTGCTTGTCTTTTAGCAATTTCCCCTACTAATTCTTCACCATTTTTGCTTATTGCCACAACAGAAGGAGTAGTTCTATTTCCTTCAGAATTTGGAATTACCTTAGGTTCTCCACCCTCCATATATGCAACACAACTATTTGTTGTACCTAAATCGATACCTATTATTTTTGCCATTTTTATCACTCTCCTATTCATTTACCTTGACCATGGCTGGTCTAATTACTTTATCTTTGTAAATGTACCCTTTTTGAAGTACATCCAATACAATATTTGATTCTCTTGTCTCATCTTTGTCAGTAAGTATTGCTTCCATAGTATTAGGATCAAACTCCTTGCCAAGACAATCTATTTCAATAACTTCTCTATCTTTTAATAAATCTATAAATCTTGCATAAATCATCTTAAATCCAACTAAGAATCTACTTTCAGCATCATTTAAATCATTATCATCCATATTAATGGCTCTTTCAAAATCATCTACTATTAACAATATGTTTTTAATAAAATCTTCACCTTCATATTTAAAATATTTCGCAAGTTCTTCTTCAAATCTTCTTTTCATATTTTGTATTTCAGCACTTGATCTTAAATATTTATCCTGTAAAGAAGTTATTTCCTGTTCTAATTTTTCTACTTCCTTATTATTTTTTTTCTTAACTTTTTTTTCTTCATTATTCTCTTCCATTGTTATCTCCTAAATTCTTATTTATATATTCCAGAAGTCCAACAACTTTATCATATTCCATTCTCTTAGGACCTATAATCGCTATTGTTCCTTCTTCTCCATTAATGTTATATTTTGTTTTTATTACTGTAACATCTTTATCAAATTCATTTTCTTTTCCAATATACACATTAACTCCTGCTTCTTCTGCCTCTATCTTATTAATAAATTTACTATCTTCAAATTTATTAATAATATTTTTTATCTGCTCTATATTGTCATATTCAGGCTGTTTTAATATATTAGTTTTTCCTCCAAAGAAAATATTATTATTTTTAGTAAAATCATTAAAAGCATCATAGAAAATATTATATATTGCTTCATATTGTTTTATAGTTTTTGCAATAATCGGTTTTATTTCTAGTTCCAATCTTTCACTTACTTCATCTATTGGAGTTCCAATTAACATCTTATTAATTATCTCACATGTCTTTACTATTTCTGTTATATCTGTATTAATTGGCAATACAAATTGTTTGTTTTCAACTATTCCTTTATCCGTACAAACTAAAGCCACTATCTTATTATCTTCTAAAGGTATAATACTTACTTGTTTTAAAGAATTATCTTTAGAACTTTTACCTAAAACTACAGAAGTATAATTAGTAATATCAGAAATAATCTCTACACACTCATTAATAGCATCACTAATATCTAGACTTGTATTTTGAAATATTGTTTGAAGTTTCAACATATCACTGCCATTTAATTCCTTAGGAACCATTAAATTTTCAACATAATATTTATATCCTTTTTCACTAGGAATTCTACCTGAAGAAATATGATTTTTTTCTAAGAATCCTAAATGTTCTAATATAGCCATTTCATTTCTAATAGTTGCACTAGAACATTTAAATTTCTGACATAGTGATTTAGAACCAACAGGTTTAATATTTTTAATATAGTTTTCAACTATCTCTTTTAATAATTGTTCTTGTCTATTTCCCAATACCATCACCTCTTAGCACTTCTCTTTTTTTAGTGCTAAATAAATTATAAT
>CAYTXQ010000065.1:0-3088 GCA_964441535.1 uncultured Muribaculaceae bacterium | reverse complement strand
AGTTGAAGTAGCAAATGCTGCTTTTGGACAAGGTTTAACTACAACGCCTATACAAAATATTCAAGCATTAACATCTCTAACTAATAATGGAGAAATGCTAAAACCATATTTAATAGATAAAGTGGTTGATGTATCAAATAAAAAAATTATATATGAGGGAAAAAGAACAGTAGTATCAAAAGTAGCGAGTGAAACAACAGTAAATAAAATGAAGGAATTAATGAAAAGTGTTATTTATGGTGGTTTTAGTCAAGCCTATTTATATGCTCCAGATAATATTACTTTAATAGGTAAAACAGGTACTGCACAAATAGCATCTTCTACAGGCAAAGGATATTTAAAGGGTGATTATAATTATATAAAAAGTTTTACAGGAATTTTTCCTTATGAAGATCCTGAATATATTATTTATGTATCTGTAAAACGATTAGAAGCTCCATATAGTGGTCTTCCTAATTTAGTAAGAAAAGTAGTAGAAGATATAGCTCAGACCAAGAGTATAACTGAAAACAAAGATTCCTTAGATGAAACTAAAATAATTACAGTTAAATCATATCTAAGTAAAAAAACAAGTGATATTGAGCAAGACATAAATAATAATTCCTTAAAGTTATATATATTAGGAGATGGAACTTATGTAATAGACCAGTATCCTTATAAAGGAAATGTTGTAAGTTATAATTCCAAATTATTTTTATTAACTAATAGTAAAAAATTTACAATGCCTGATATTACAGGATGGTCTTTAAATGAAGTGGAAAGTTTCTGCAAGTTAATAGGATTAAAATATAATGTGGATGGTTATGGTTATGTTACTTCTTATTCTATTTTAAAAGATACAATTATAGATTTAAATGGAGAATTAAATATAGTATTACAACCATTACAAATAATAAATACAGAAACTATAAAAGAAGAATAAAATGACTTGAAATAAATAATTTATATTGATATAATTATAAACGTAAGAATAGGAAAATCGAAGTATGAAAAAGACTTGGTTTATAATTATATTTTTTTTAATGTTAATTTTCTCTTTATTTTTTTATAAAAAATATTTAGATAAAGAAGAAAAATTACATAAAGAATCTGAAATAAAATCCCATTATAATAATTATGTAATAACAACTAATAAAACTAAATTGTATAAATTAAATAATAGTAAACACGAATATTATGGAAATATAGAAAAAAATATGGAATTAGAGTTAGATAACGCTGTAAAAGGAGATTATTTTTATATACCAAATCTAGATTTATATATAAAATATTCTTGTGTTAAACCTATAGATAGTTTAAAAAGTAAAGATGGTAGGTATAAAAATTATATTGTTTTTAATGAAAATATAAAAACTAAAGATGTTACTAAATTTTATAATAATAATAAAATATTACAATTTTCTATAAATAAGTCATTTGATTTTTCTATAATTATTAAAGATAATGAATATTATGGAGTTGAATTTAATAATAATTTATATTATATTAAAAAAGATGAAGTAGTTTCATTATATGAAAATAAAAATACAGACGAGGAGCATAGAAATAATTTAAGAACATTAATGTATCATTTTGTATATAATCCTCTAAAACAAGAATGTAGTGAAACAATATGTCATACTTTAGATCAATTTGAATCTCATTTAAAATATATGAGTGAAAATAATTATTTTACTTTAAAAATGAATGAGATAGAGATGTTTATTGAAGGAAAAATACAGATACCTAAAAAAAGCATAGTTATTACAATCGATGATGGATATATAGCAGAAGAAACTTATGATTTATTAAAGAAATATAAAACTAATGCCACTATGTTTGTTATAACTGCTTGGAACGATTCAATAGTAAAATATGCTTCAGAATATATGGATTTAGAAAGTCATACAGATAATATGCACAATGTTAACCAGTGTAAAGGCATGGGATATCAAGGAGGAGGAATACTTTGTTTATCCGATAAAGAAATACTAGATGATTTAAAGAAAAGCCAAGAAGTTCTAGGTGATAGTGTCTATTTTGCTTATCCGTTTTTTGATTATAATGAAAGAGCAATTAAATTGTTAAAAGAGGCAGGATTTAAAATGGCGTTTATAGGTCAAGCTGGAGTTGATGGATTTTCAAAAGTAGGAACAAATTTATATAAAGTACCTAGAAAAGCAATATTTTCTTATACTACTTATAAGGAATTTGTATCTTATTTAAATTAGATTGAGGAGTAAAGGTTGTTTATGAAAAGAAAAGTTAAAAAAATTTATGGAAAAATATTTAGAACAGTTAGTATATTATTTATTTTAGGATGTTGTGTATTTTATGGTTACAGATTAGTAAAATATTATAAAATATTTAATCCTAAAACTACAGCTACGGATTCTACTTTATTATCTATTGCTATTCCTAAAAAAAGTGAAATTGTATACGATGATAATGGACTTTATCATTTAAATGGATCTTATTTATATAAAGGAGATGTAAAAAATAATTATGTTTTATTTTCCAATATGTTATTTAGAATTGTTAAAATGACCTATGGAGGATCAATAGATTTAGTATTAGATGAACCTATTAATACTTTAGCTTATAGTAAAAATTTTACTACTTATGATAAATCTGATATAAATAAATATTTAGATGAATATTTTCTAAAATATCTAGATAAAGATTATTTAGAAAATTCTAGTGTATGTTTAGATAAAGTAAATGATATTAGTAAATTAAGTAAAAAATGTAATAATAGTATAGATAATATTAGTGTTAGATTATTAGATATTAATACATTTTTAAATACGTATGTTGATACATCTTATTTAACTACTGAGAATGACTCATTATGGCTAAATAATATAAGTGAGGATAAAGTATGGAATACTAATGGATATAATATTTCTTCCAGTGATATAAGTAGTTATTATGATATAAAACCTGTAATAACTTTAAAATATAATGTTAAAAAGATAAGTGGTAATGGTACAATTGATAATCCGTATATAATACAAAAAAATAATAATAAAATTTACATAGGTGATTACATTAAATTAGATAATGATATTTGGAGAGTTATAGATAATACAAATAATAATTTTAAATT
>CAYTXQ010000064.1:0-3097 GCA_964441535.1 uncultured Muribaculaceae bacterium | reverse complement strand
AATTTGCATTTCTTGTTTTATTGCGCTTATATAATCTTTTTTCTTCTTCAGTTAACAAATTATATTCTTGTTCAGTAAGTTCTTGTTTTCTAGTCTGTAAAGCAAAATATGTTTGACCGAGCGCAATATTTTTATTTTTAGAATTTCCATTCTGAACAATTAAATAGCAAGCATATCTAGTTAGTTTATAATCAATTATACTTTTACTTGCACCTTTAGGCATTTTTATCGTTTTGGAGTAAACTCCAAAATGATTATTTATATTATTATTGCTCATTGAACAAGCTATCTGAGCTTTTTCAATAACATTTTGAAAAAAGCGCCATTCTTTATATTCTAAAATCGATTGCAATTCTCTAGCTTCCCAATACTCATTACCATAATTATCAATCCTTTTAATATCTTCAAAATTTTTTACTTCATATTTATTAATTTTTGTGTTTTTATTCATTATCTTTACCACCCTTCATTTTAATTTTTTTTCATCTAATTGTATTTTAACATAAATTGACAAAACTTCTAGAGAAATATTCATTTATCTTTATTTATAACAATTATTTTTATTAATAAAAAAAGACCTAATAGATTTTACTCTTCTATTTAAGTCTCAAATAATTAACAATTATTAAAATTTACGAAATATTATAATTAATTTACTACTTTATATTGTAAGTTTCACTGAAATCAAATGGATCTTTTTCTTTTGGCTCAGCAACTTTTTCAACTTCTTTTGGTTCTTCATTTTTTACTTCTTCAAGATGAATAGAACTAAATTGATTATTAGGTTCTATCTTTTTAGGTTCTTCCATTGATTTAGTAGAACCAGTAATATCTACAAGAGTTCCAAAACTTTTTGGTTCTTCTGAAACAGTTTTTAATGTAGGAATTTCAATATTTACTTCAGAAACTGGAACATCAACTTTATTTTCTACTATTTCTTCAACTTTAGGTAATTCTTCATTAAGAACTACATTAGAAGTCGCTTGAAAACTATTTGGTTCTTCTACTTTAGGAGTTTCTTCTATTGGTCCTATAACCATAGTTGCTTCTAACTTAGAATCCTTAACTTCTCCTTCTTTCTTTTTACTTCCTTTTCTAGAAGATACTATTAAAAGAACAAATAAAATAGTTAACACTAATATTGAAATTAGAGAATAAATTACAAAATAATCATTCTCATATAATGCTAACAAAAAATCTTTAAAATTCATATTATAACCACCTTTTTATTATTTTATTTATAGTAATAGAATAACATAGAAAAAATCTTTTTACAAGAGTTTTTACTACATATATCTATTCATTTGATTCATCATCTGTTTAACTTGCTTACTTGAAGGTTTTCTTCCCATACTAGTCATTAAAGCTTCAATCATTTTTTCATTAATAGGAGGATTTTTCTTTAAATATTTTTTCATATATCCTCTTGCTAATAAAAATCCTACCACAAGTCCTATAATTAAACCCAATAATATTAATAATATATCACCTAACATAACATCTCTCCTTTACTACATATATTCATTTTACTAAAAATTTTATGAACTAACAAGTGATTTATTAGAAAGTTGATTAATCCAGAAATAATCTTTATTTTCAAAATCACATATAAAGAAACGTGAATTATTATATAAATCTTTTAGAAAATGCGGATTTAACACACTACTTTTAAGTACTAAATGCGTATTTTTTATTAATATACTTGTTTCTTCATCAGTAAAATAATTTCTAAAAAAATGTTTGTTACTATATTTTATGTAATTATCATTATCTTTATATTTCTCAAATAATATTTTATTAACTTTTTTAGAGTTTATAGGATCAACTAAAGCCTCAAACATCTTAAAAGCCATATAAATATCTTTTTTATTTAAATAATATATATGTTCCAAAGAATTATATAAATTATAAGGAAAATCTGCTGTTAATTTAAAAAATTCTTTTTTAATATTAAAAATATAAAAAGTTCGCATTTATTTCACCCTACATAACATATCAAAATTATAGTGAATAAAATGTCGAACTATGTTTTTATTTAATCTTTTCTATATAATTAAATAGATTTTCCATGGCATTATTTTTTTCTATTTTACTTATTTTGTTTTTCATTCTTTCCAATATTTTGGGATTTATCTCTAAATAAATTAAATATCTTAGAAAACTTCTATGATTACTGGCTTTTATAGCATAACCATTTCTTACTAAATATTTGTAATTATCTTTCTCCTGTCCAGCATTTTTATTTATTATAATCATAGGTCTTTTTAAGCATAAACATTCTGTAATAGTTATTCCTCCCGGTTTAGTAACAACTATATCACTAATATATAAAAGTTCTGAAATATAATTAACAAATCCTAAAACTTTTATATTGTTTCTTTTATATTTTTTTACTAAATAGTCTGCTTTTTCTTTTAATTCTTCATTTCTACCAGCAATAAAAATAACATCATAGTTTATTTTTTTCTTAGTTATAGTTTTTAAATAAGGCAAAGAAGCCTTAGTACCAGTTCCTCCACCTCCAAAAAATAGAATTATTTTTCTTTTCCCAGTTAAATTATATTTTTTCAGTAATTCTTCTTTATCATAATCACATTCATAAAACTTACTTGATATAGGTATTCCAAAATTTTTAACTTTATCTTTAGGAATGCCTTTTCTTAATAATGACCTTTCTGCTTCTTTATTTCCTACTATTATAGCATCTTCATATTTATTGTTTTTCAACCATATTTCATGAACAGCATGATCTGTAACTATACTTATCAACTTAGAATTAATAATGCCTTGTTTGTTATATCTAGAAATAATTCCACTACAGAAATAATGAGTTGCAATAGTTATATCAGGATTAAAACTTACTACTTTTTTCTTTAAGTTTTTATTATCAAAAAACTTACTTATAATTTTATTTAATGCAAAAGAATTTACTTTATTGTCAAAAAATCTATAAACTACCTCCCATATAACAGGAAATTTAGAAAGAATAAGTTTCTCTCCAACTTTTCTAGAAAAACTTCCCATTATTTTAGAAGTATTATTTAATAAATCAATAGTTAAAACTTCATAGTCATTACTATTATTTAATAAATAATCT
>CAYTXQ010000063.1:0-3150 GCA_964441535.1 uncultured Muribaculaceae bacterium | reverse complement strand
TGATATAATTTATTTAGGTGTAAAATTGTGGAAAAAATAATATATGATGTATTAAATAAACTAGAAGAGAATGGTTATGAAGCATATATAGTAGGAGGATATGTTAGAGATTTTTTATTGGGTAAAAAATCTAAAGATATAGACATAATTACTAATGCTTTACCTAAAGAATTAACCAATATATTTAATAACTTAAATATTAGAGATGAAATGTATGGAAGTACAAGAATAAAGCAGGATGATTATACATTTGATATAACAACTTATAGAGAAGAGATAAAATACAGTGATAGAAAACCTGAAGTTTTATATATTAATGATTTAAAAATAGATTTATTAAGAAGAGATTTTACTATGAATAGTATATGTATGAATAGTAATGAAGAAATAATAGATTTATTAAATGGAAGAGAGGATATTTCAAGTAGGACAATAAGATTTATAGGAGATATAGATAAAAAATTAATAGAAGATCCTTTAAGAATATTAAGAGCAATACGTTTTAGTACTACTCTGGATTTTAATATTGATGAAACTTTGATTAAAGGTATTATTAGAAATAAAGATTATTTAAAAAGTTTATCTTATACTAGAAAAAGACTAGAATTAGATTTGATTTTAATGAGTTCTAATTTTAAGAAAGGTCTAGATTTAATAGAGTCTTTAGATTTAAAAGAACCTTTAGATATTGAATTTAATGAGATAGTTTATTCAAATGATTTATTAGGTATGTGGAGTCAGATATCTGTAGGGAATTCTTATAATTTTTCAAAAGAAGAATTAAAAAATTTAAATATAATAAAGGATATTGTTTCTAAAAAAGTAATAGATAAATATACATTATATATTAATGGTTTATATTTATCTATGGTGGCTGGAAATATATTAGGATATAAAAATAAATATATAAATGAGTTATATAATTCTTTACCAATAAAAAGTAACAAGGACATTGATATTAAAGGAAATGAAATAATATCTATATTAAATATTAATCCTTCAAAGATAATTAATAATGTTATAATAGATATAGAAAAAGAAATATTATCAGGTAATTTAATTAATAATAATGAAGAAATTAAAAATTATATAGTAAGTAAAAAGGAAGTGTATTTAGATGCCAGTGAATAATATTAACAAATTATTTTCTACTAATCAATTTATTTGTCCTGAGATATTGGTTAAATCTATTATAAATGTAAATTTAAGTTTATATGAATTTTTATTATTGGTATATTTTTTTAATAAACCAAATGATACATTTAATACTGAAAATATTAATAAAACAACAGGTATTAGTAATGACAATATTTTAGAATCTTTTTCTAATTTAATAGAGAAAAAATTAATAAAATTAAATTCTTCTAAGGATGCAGATGGTAGATTAGTGGAAATAGTAAGTGTTGATCCTGTATATGAGTTAATGAAAGATTATATAAGTAATAATGATAGTAATAAGGAAACTATATATTCTAAATTTGAAACAGAATTTGGTAGAACTATAAGTCCTATGGAATATGAATTAATAAATAATTGGATTTCAACTGGTACAAAAGAAGAACTTATTTTGGGAGCCCTAAAGGAAGCTGTTTATAATGGAGTTAATAATTTTAGATATATAGATAAAATACTTTATGAATGGCATAAAAAAGGTTTTAAGTCTATGGATGATATTAAGAAAAATAATGAAGTTAGAAAGAATAATCAAAAGAGTGAAGAACTTTTTGATTATGACTGGTTAGAAGATGAAGAGTAATAGTAAAGAAATAATGGATGCATTGGATAAAATAATCCCTAATCCTGTATGTGAATTAAATTATAATAAAGATTATGAACTTTTAATAGCAGTTGTACTTAGTGCAAGATGTACTGATGCAAGAGTAAATATGGCTACTAAGGAATTGTTTGGTAAGTATGATATTTTTGATTTAGCAAAAATGGAATCATCTGACATTGTAGATATAATAAGACCTTTAGGAAGTAAAGATAAGAAAAGTAAGTTTGTTATTTCTATTTCTAAGGCTTTAGTAAAAGACTATAATGGAACTGTTCCAAATGATAGAGAATATTTAGAATCTTTGCCTGGAGTAGGTAGAAAAACTTGTAATGTGGTATTATCTATACTATATAATGAATCTTGTATGGCTGTAGATACACATGTAGAAAGGATATCTAAAAGACTGGGAATAGCATTAGAAAATGATAATGTAAAAGTAGTAGAAGAGAAGTTGACAAGATTTTTTCCTAAAGATAAACTCGCTAAATTACATTTACAAATAGTATTGTTTGGAAGGTATCATTGTAAAAGTGTTAAGCCGGAATGTAATGAATGCATATTAAAAGATATTTGCTTGTATTATCCAATAAAAAAATCTAGTTTAAATTAACTAGATTTTTTTATTGGACAATAACTTGTCTTTCGGCTGAATAGGTGTTGCCATTATATGTAAAAGAATAAACTACTTTATATTCTCCTATAGTGTCTTTAGGAATACCATTTGGTAATACTGTATTATCACTTTTCATATACTGTTTGTTTATGGTAAGCTGTGATGTAATATTTGAACTTCCTTTAGTTACTGTAATAGAATTAGAATTTTCTGTATAATATCCTGTAGATTTTGGAATAGTGACTTTTGATGATTCCTTTAGTGTTATAGATATTTCTGAATCACTATTTGAATTTGATTCTAAATTAACTTTTACTTCTACACCTGAACTCATATTATCTTTAAATATGCTGTAAGCAGATTTGATAACAAATGTATAACTATTATCTCCAGTCGAAGTAAAACTATAATCATTATCTTTAGTGAAACCTAAATTTGTTAAATTACCACTTGAATCTTTTAAATATATTTGATATCCATTAGTACCAATATAATTTGCATTATAAGTTAATCTCTGATTTAAATATTTTTCTGCCCATTGTTTATAACCTTCATTAAAATAATTAGTTAAAAACGTATTATTAATAGCATCTGGAGTATCAATTTTGTCCCAAGATATATTGATTATATTACCTGTTACAGATGTATTTATACTAGACTTTTTAACGTTTTCTAATTGTTTAAATCTGTATGATTCTTCAGTAGGTTCAGTACCTGCTTTAAAATAATCGCTTACAATTAAGTTGCTAGGAGTATATTT
>CAYTXQ010000062.1:0-3230 GCA_964441535.1 uncultured Muribaculaceae bacterium | reverse complement strand
AATTATTTGTATCTTTATTAAATGCAGGACTTAATTCATGATCTGTTACAGATAGATTAGATAAATAATTATTAGTACTGTAAGAAGCCTCTAGTTGAGCTTGGGTTATTATTTTAACATTAACACCTCCTGCACTAGTACTCATCTGTTGTTCGTTCCAACCTATAACTGCATAACTTTTAACTGAAATATTTGCAGTACAACTTTTTAATGCTTTAAATGTATAAGTATATGATACTGAAGTTTTACCACTCCCAGTAGCAGCATCTGCTTCAGCCATTGAACCGCTTGTTAACTTCACTTGAGAAGAATCATATTTCAATGTATATTGCCAAGATCCTATTGATTCACCAGAAGATATTTTAACTGTTACATTAAAAGATGATCCGACTAAAACTTGATTCTTACTGGAAGATACTCCTATATAAGCACTAGCAGCATTAACTTCTTTAATACCAAATATAGTTATTAACACACTAATTACTAATAAATTAATTCCTTTTATTATTTTTTTCATTACGTTTTCCTCCTATAATTTAATTTCTCCTAAAATATATTTTCTCATTCTTAGTAAGTCTAAAATATCTACCTTATTATCATCATTAGTATCACAACCAACTAAATTACCATTAGTTAATACTGAAGAATTTAAAATATGCTTTTGTGTTCTTAGTAAATCTAAAATAGTAACATCTCCATCTCCATTATTATCTCCTGTAATTGCTATTCCATAATTACCTATTTCATTTGATGCACTTTGTATATTAATCTTATAATTTGTTTTTAATTTACCAGAAGTAACAATATTTCCGTTGGCATCTGTAATACTTACAGATGATTTATTACTTATTTTACCTATACTAGATATAATTTCTTCTGCTGTTGTTCCAGGACTTAAACTATTTAAGTATGAAGAATTTATTTTAACCGCTAATTTATTAATAATTTCTGGTAATGTAGTTTTATCATCACTTCTTGTTATTGTAATTGTATAAACCTTTTGAGTTCCATTAGCAGAAGTTGCTGTTATATTAACCTTAGTTACTATGTCAGTTAATGTTATATCTCCTGTTCCTGTTATAATAGTATCTGAGTTTACTGGTACTGCAGATAAATTTACAGAAGTAGTGGCTAAATCAACTACGTAATTATAATTTAATATATCTGAATCAAAGTTTTTTAAAGTCACACTATTAATACTAATACTATTTATGTAACTATTATTATTAGCTACACTAGGCATACTAGTAAATTCTGGCATATTTAAATAAACTGGTATAGAAAATACAAAAGTAGTTTCTAATAATCCAAGATTTTTATATGAAGTATAAGTATCATTTCCTTCAGTTAAAGGTGCAGTTACATTAGTCATATATTGATGAGTATATTTACTATATGAAGCAATAGGTGAAGTATTAAATTTCTGATAATATAAAGTATTCTGTCCTACTGTTATATAAGTAGAGGCTAAAAACTCTGCTCCTCCTACTAAAGATTTTCCTCTTGTATTCCATGGTCTTCCATAATAATCTATATTACAAATTATACCTGCTGCACAGGCTAAACCTCTAGATACAGGACTTGTTGTATTTGCATCAGCATATGATCCAATATTATAATAATTATAGTATCCTAATAAACTATTACCTAAATAAGTGCCGGTATACGTACCGGATACTGAACCATTAGTAACATTTGATGTACCTTCTTGTACTATCCTACTTGCCAAATGTGATGGACTTATATTATAAGTATCAGCAGCACTCATTACAATATTTACATAATCATCAGAATATAAATGAGATGAACTACCTAAAATAGATTTAACTACTTCTCTAGTTTGATATGCTGAATTATATCCTAAAAGTTCAAACATAAAAACAGATTTTTCCATTAACATGTTTCTAGGATCTAATAAATAACTATTAACAGCATTGCTTGAAGTAAACCATGAACTTCCCTCTCTAGGAGCACTACTACTTCTATAAGGATCTATAGTGTAATTTATTAAATTTTTTGCTTCTTCTCCATCTACTACATCAGAAAAATTTAAATTAGTAATTGAAGGAGTAAAAATCCAATTTGGATGTATGCTATGAAGATAAGTTAAATAAGGACAATATGAAGAAGGAAAACCTAGTCCAGTTAAATAATTACAATAAGTAGCATCACTTATTGTTATTTCTGTCTTACTGTTAATATAATTAGAACAGACATATCCTGTACTTATACCATCATATACTACTTTATACCATCCATCACTACATCCTGCTCCTGCTTGTTCTTCACTTATTATTTTTAAGTCTGTTCCAAATAGAACTTTTGTTAATGATGATGAACTTGTAGTAGGAGCACTTCTAATAGTCATATCTGGAATACCATTTGATTTAACCCATGTTCCAATACTATAATTAATTCCATTAGCAGCATAAGTAGGTATCATACTACAGAAAAAAGATAATACTATTATTAGTAAAAATATTTTATATTTTTTCATTACCACACCTACTTCCCTTATTATTATGCATAATAATTATATCAATTATTATACTTTAAGTATAGATTTCTACACTTTTTTACAAAACTAGTGTAAATTATATGTATTAAAAAATTTATGGATTTTATTCTATTGTTTTTATTAAATAAGTAATGTATAATTTTAATAGTCTAATCAAAAGAGGTATTAATATGATATTTTTTAAAAAACTTAATAGAATAAATAAATTACTACTTTTAATATTTATAATATGTTCATTATTATATTTTTTTAGTCTTATGTTCTTTACTAAAAGTATTATTAGTTTATCAGGAATAGAAACATTTATTAGAATAATTTTATTAATAGTATTCTTTTTATTATTTTTTATGTATGTATTAAGTTCATTAATATGTTTATTTACTAGAAAAAACAAGACATTTTTGAGTATAACATTTTTAACAATAATATTTTCTTTATGTTTTTCTATTGCAGCATTTTATATAGATAAAACTTATAATAAAATAAATGGTTTAAATAAAGAAGAAACAGTATATACAAGTGTATTATTATCCTTAAACGATACAAAATTTACTAATAATAAGAATACTTCTGTTGGTATGATAAATGATAAAGATGATATTGAAGGTAATATACTAGCTAAAAAATTAATAGAAAAATATAATCTAAATAAAATAAAAATTGAAGAATATGACAATTATAATGATATGATTAAGGATCTGTATGATAAAGA
>CAYTXQ010000061.1:0-3758 GCA_964441535.1 uncultured Muribaculaceae bacterium | reverse complement strand
CAAAAATATCCTTCCATTTTTTTTCTTTATTATATCATGTTTGCTTCATTAAAAAAAGAAATTATTCCTAATTTCTTTTGTTTTTATTTAAGTTTTGATTATAAGAATTTATAAACTCTTTTAAACTTATTATTTTCCCATTAGATAATGTATATAATGTGTCATTATCTAAATATTTTACTTCTATAATGGGAAAAACTTGATCTTCTTCTAATATTGCATAACTAGGAGGTATATCAGTTATACTTGGAATATAAACACTTGAATCACTTATAACAGTTATTATTCCTTCTTTTAAAACTTCTTCTTTGTCTTTATCAGATAAATATCCAAAATATAAAGTTTTTATTTTTTCTTCCATTTTAATCCCCCTTAGAAATTAAGCTCTACTAGAATATTTTCCATCTTTTGTTGAAACTATAATTGAGTCTCCCTCAGAAATAAATAGTGGAACTTTCACTTCATAACCTGTTTCTATGATACAAGATTTCATAGCATTATTAGTAGTATTACCTTTTACAGCAGGTTCAGTTTGTATAATTTTATACTCTATCTTTTCAGGTAAAGTAATTCCTATAATTTCATCTTTATAATAAGATATTTCTATTTCTAAATTTTCTTTTAAGAATTTCTTTTCTTCTGCTAATTTAGATTCTGATATTTCTACTTGTTCATAATTCTCTGTATTCATAAATACATAAGAATTCCCAGTACTATATAAATATTGCATTGGCATACGATCTATATGTGCTTTTTCTACTTTTATATTAGTATTAAATGTATCTTCAACTATACTTCCAGTCTTTAAATTCTTCAATTTAATTCTAACAAAAGCTGGACCTTTACCAGGTTTAACATGTTGAAATTCTTGTATTAAACATAAATTACCATTAATAATTATAGTCATTCCATTTTTAATATCATTAATATTTATATCCATAATTTCACCTACTTAATTATTTTTTTTCTTTATGTAGTGTATTTTTTCTACAAGTGTTACAATATTTATTCATTTCTAACTTATCTGGACTATTCTTTTTATTTTTACTTACATCATAATTTTCACTTTTACATTCTTTACACACTAATTTTACAAAAACTCTGTTTTCATTTTTTGCCATGTTAAATTCCTCCTTTTTCACTAATCTAATGTATTATATCAAATTATTTTAAATATTCAAACATTTTCTTTGAAATTATACTACTTACTCTTCTATTTATTGGTGAAGTATACTCACTTTTATTATTAGAATATCTAAGATTAGGAGAAATAATTATCATACTTATTTGCGGATTATCCTTAGGCATAAATAAAGCAAACGACTTTGAAACAGTGGAAACTCCATCAATAGTGGATTCACTTGTACCTGTTTTACCTGCAGCATCATATTTTTTATTAGCGTATCCTCTTCCGGTTCCAGTATTAATAACTGCAGAAAATCCTTCTTTTATTCTATCAAAATATTTTTGTTCCATATTTAATTTCCCTAATATTTTACCCTTTTCTGTCTTTTTAAGACTTAAACTATGTTTTATTCCATTAGTTGCTATTGTATTTATATATTGCATTAACATAACTGGAGTATATGTATCATACTGCCCTATTGCAAAATTAAGTATTAAATCATCAGCAACTTCTTTACCAGTAACTCCTAATTTTTCATTTGGTATATCTATTCCAGTATATGTACCTAAACCATAACTTCTAAAAACATTTCTATATTTATTAAAATCATCTAAAGTAGCGTATAATTTCATATTCCTAACGTACTTATTTCCAGTAACACCTATTGCTATTAAAAATTGATAATAATTACTTGAATAAGCTAATGCTTTTATATCATTGATTTTACCTAATCTTTTATAAGAACATTTTTCTGGAATATTATCTAATTTTACACAGGAATCTCTTACAGTAGTATTTATATCTATCACTGAATTAATATAACCTACTGAAATTGATGCTCCTTTTACAACAGATCCTAAAGTAAATGAGGATAATGCATTATTTATACTTACTTCACTGAATATTCCTTTATCTATGTATTTCCATCCGCTAAAAGCTAATATATTCCCATTATTAGGATTACTTATTATTACATAACTTCCAGTGTAATATTGTGTGTTTCTTTCTTTTTTTGATTTTTCAATCTGTTCTTTTAATGTTTCATCTACAAATTGTTGTAATTTAATATCAATACTTAACACTAAATCCTTACCCTTAGTTCCTTCTTTTAATAAAGTTAAAGTATTATCATTATTAAGAACATATTCATCTTTAGTACCTCTTAATAATTTATCATACTGTAGTTCTAAGTAACTAACTCCTACTCTATCATCTAATTCATATCCTAAATTTAAATAATAATCTTTCAAATCTGATGGTATTCCATTATCACTAACATTACCAAAAATGCTTCTTAAAGTATCTTCATATAGATAATATCTTTCCCAAGTATAATCTGTAGTTACTCCTTTAATATTTGCTTCACTTACTTTAGCATATTCTAAATCTGTTACATTTTCATCCTTTATAGTCTTTTTTTCATAACTGTATCCCTTATTCATTAAATAATATATATAGGCTGCTCTTTTATCTTTTTTTGTTAAACTTTTTAAGTCTTTTGATGTAACTCTATTAATTTTATAATTATATAAATCACTGCTACTTATTTTTCTTTCTTCATATAATCTGTATTCCAAATCACTAATTAAATTATTAGAATAATCTTTATTTAATAAAAGATAAAATTTTCTAAGTAATAATTCATCCGCTTCTTTATCTATAGAAATTAAATTAGCCAGTTTATACGCTATTTTTATTTCATCTTCTTTCTTTATACCCTTCGATTTAGTATAAGTAATTCTTTTTACTAATTTATTATCGACTAATACTATTCCGTTAGTATCTAATATTCTACCTCTTTCTTTATTTTCTCCATATACAATTCTATTAGTACTTTTAAAATACTGACTTAAATAATATTCCTTTTTTACAACACATAAAAATATAAGTCTAATAAAAATTATTAAAAATATTAATATCACAAAAATTTTAAAAGAAACAAGTCTTTTGTAATTCATATAGTTCACCATTATTAGTATGACAAAGTAAATTTTTTATATTCTTTAGAATATAATATAAAAGGTGAATTACATGAACAAATTAATAACATATTACATAAATAATTTAACTTATGAACAAATAATTGAATTTGCAAATAAAAACAATATTAACTTAAGTTATGAAGAATTAAATTTTGTTTATACTTTTATAAAACAAAATGGTAGTAAAGCAGTAGAAAATCCTAATAATTTTGATATTTCTAAATATAAAAATAAGTTTTCCGAAGAAAACTTTAATAAATTAAATATTTTAATTAATAAATATAAATCATTTCTGTAATTTAATATCTTCTATTAAATTATAATTAAATTCATTATTTTTAAACATATCAATTTCATATTTATAAGGAGGAAAATCTTCTACCCATGGTGTTTCTAATATTTTAGGAACATCTTTTAATTTTTCATTATGAACTATCTTTGATAAAGTATCAAATCCTAAAGAACCCATTCCAATATTTTCATGTCTATCTTTATGAGATGCTACAATATTTTTAGAATCATTTATGTGTATACATTTAATATATTTAATACCTACTAAATTATTAAATTTATCTAAATAATCATCAAAATTACTTAAATCATATCCAGCATCATTTAAATGACATGTATCTAAACATACTCCTATTCTA
>CAYTXQ010000060.1:0-3773 GCA_964441535.1 uncultured Muribaculaceae bacterium | reverse complement strand
TTATGAAATGGAGATTTACATATGGAAACAGTATTATTGATTGTATCTTTATTATTAATTGCTATAGTATTACTACAAAGTGGAAAAGCCAGTGAAGCAGGTCAAATTATTTCTGGCGGAAATGAAGCTTTATTTAAAAATCAAAAAGAAAGAGGATTAGAACTTTTAATAACTAGGATTACTCTATTATTAGGAATTTTATTCTTTATAATTTCTTTTATAATTTTTATAAGTTAGTAAACTACACCGTTAAGAAGGTGTTTTTTATTTGTTATTAATCAAAATATGGATTATACTAGAATTAGTGATATATATGAAAAAGAATGGATTTACTCTAATTGAATTATTAATTACCATCTCAATACTTTTAGCAATGGGATTACTTTTAGTTGTTAATGTAAATTCTGTTAGAAAAAATCATAATATAAGTGAATGTAAAAGACTAGTTTCAGAATTTGAAACAGCTGCTGAGGTATATAATAAAACACATGATACTTTAACTTCTGTAACCTTAAATATGTTAAATGGTGATGGTTTAATAAAAGATAATCTTATTAATCCAGTTACTAACGAAGAATTTGACTATAATAGTACAGTATCAAGTACATATGAATATTCTGATACAGAAGTATGTGAATAGAGGTAATTTTATGAAAGAAAATATAGTAGAAGTCTTAGATGATAAAAAAGAAGCGTTAAGTTTAATAGAAATTAATGATTTATTAGAATTTAAAACTTCTAATGAATTACAAGATTTAATCAAAAATCTAAATGAGTTAGTTGAGGAAAATATAATATATCTTACTAAGAAAGAAAAATATATATTATATAAAAACTGTTCTAATTTTAAGATAGGTAAATTATCTTTAACAAAAAAAGGATATGGTTTTGTTGTTCTTCCAGGAGATGACTTATATATTAGTCGTGAGAATATGAAAGATGCTATTCATGATGATATTGTATTGTGTGAAGAACTAAAATCTAGTATTAGAAAAGAAGGTATGGTATTAAAAGTACTTAAAAGAGATTTAAAAAATTTAGTTGGTGAAATTCATATTATAGATAATGAAGTTGTTGTAGAATTAGATGATGAAAAAAGAAAAATGGCTTTAGAATTAGATCAAAATAGTGCTGTTAATTGTGTAGATGGTACAAAAGTAATTGTTAAAATAGTAAAAGAACTAGGAAACAATAAATATTATGTTAGAGTATCAAATATTTTAGGTCATAAGAATGATCCTGGAGTTGATATTTTAAGTATAGCGTATAAATATGGAATATATAATGAATTCAGCAAAGAGACCGAAGAACAGATTTCTAATATACCTAATGATGTATTAGAAAAAGAATTAGTTGGTAGAAAAGATTTAACTGATCAAGATATATTTACTATAGATGGAGATGATACTAAAGATATAGATGATGCTATCAGCATTGAGAAAAAAGATAACATTTATACTTTAGGTGTTCATATAGCAGATGTCAGTTATTATGTTACTGAAAATTCTCCGTTAGATAATGATGCTTTTTCAAGAGGAACTAGTTCTTATTTAGCAGATACAGTAATACCAATGTTACCTCATAAATTATCTAATGGTATATGTTCGTTAAATCCAAATGTAGTTAGATTAACTCTTTCATGTGTTATGAAAATAGATACCAATGGTAAAATAATTGATTATGATATATTTCAAAGTTATATTAAAAGCAGAAAGCAAATGACATATAAATGTGTCAATGACATATTAATGAGAAATGTAGTGAGAGAAGATTATAAAGATTTTTCTCAATCTTTACTTCTTATGAATGAACTTGCTCATATATTAAGAAAAGAAAAAATATCAAGAGGTTATATTGATTTTGGAATAGATGAAAATAAAATAATTCAAGACGAAAGTGGAAAAGCTATAGATGTTAAGAAAAGAATTAGAGAAGATGGAGAACTATTAATTGAAGACTTTATGATAGCGGCCAACGAAACTATAGCTTCTCATATTTACAATATGAATCTTCCTTTCATATACAGAGATCATGATATACCTAATCCTGAAAAAATAGAAGATTTTATGAAATTAGTTCAATTACTTGGATATAATTTAAAACATAAACCTTTAAAAATAACATCTCTATCAATGCAAGAAATGTTAAATGAACTTGATGAAGTAAAAGAATTTAAAATATTATCAAGTATATTATTAAGAAGTATGAAAAAAGCAGATTATCGTATAGAAAATATAGGACATTTTGGTTTGGCTTCAAAAAATTATACACATTTTACAAGTCCAATAAGAAGATATCCAGATTTAATAGTTCACAGACTATTGAGAAGATATTTGTTTAACGGCGATATATCAAATGAAACAGTAAGAGAATTAGAAGTTAAACTTCCTGAAATAGCACTTCAATGCAGTGAAAGAGAAGTTGCAGCAGTTGAGGCTGAAAGAGATGTAACTGATATGAAATCTGCTGAATACATGGAATCTTATGTAGGAGAAGAATTTAATGGTTATATTTCTGGTTTAACTAACTTTGGTATGTTTGTAGAATTAGAAAATTTAATTGAAGGTTTAATACATGTAAGTTCATTAAAAGGCGACTATTATGAATATATTCCAGAATTATTTAGTATGGTAGGAAAAAGTACTAAAAGATCTTATAGATTAGGAAGCGAAGTAAGAGTTAAACTAGTAGCGGCTTCAAAATTAACTTCTACTATAGACTTTGAAATAGTAGAGGCATTAAAGGGTGATAATGATGGAAATAAACAATAGAAAAGCCTATTTCGATTATTTTATTGAAGAAGAAATAGAAGCTGGAATAGCATTAGTAGGAACAGAAATTAAATCTATTAGAAATGGTTCTTGTAATTTAAAAGATAGTTATGCGATTATTAAAAACAATGAGGCATTTATTTTAGGAATGCATATATCTAAATATAAAGAAGGTAATCAATTTAATCACGATGAATTAAGAACTAGAAAGTTATTATTAAATAAAAAAGAAATAATAAAAATAAAAACTAAAATAACACAAGAAGGATATAGTTTAATACCACTAAAGTTATATTTTAAAAAAAATAAAGTTAAATTATTGTTGGGTATAGCTAAAGGTAAGAAACTCTATGATAAAAGACAATCAATAAAAGAAAGAGATTTAGATAGACTATCAAGATCTAATGAAGAATAGACTTTTCCTTGAGAAAAGTCTTGTTTTATGCTATAATCTTTATCACGGGGTCGCTTGGTTTCGACAGAGTATGTTAGGCTTAGTTGCAAGTGGTTGCTACACCTTACGTGGCACAGTTTAAAATTAACTGACAATAAAAATTTTAGTTTAGCTTACGCTTAATAGCTAGAAGCTAGCTTCTACAACACTTTTACTCATAGAGTGAGGATTAGAGGCTCATAATTATGAGTTATATCATTATTCTTGTTTAGAGTTAATGATGAATTTATCTAAACTAGTTAGTATATAGATATGTTAACTGTTTTTATACTAATTAAAATAAAAGTTAACTAAACTTGTAGACGCTACTCATTAAAATACTTTGGACAGGGGTTCAATTCCCCTCGACTCCACCATTTAAGAAATTAGTCAAACTCCTTCGATTTGTATCGAATAATATCGGAGTTTGTTTTATAATTATGATTGGAGGGAATTATCATGGTATATAAAGTTCCTACACTGAAAACGGCTAGATTGATTTTAAATAGTGATATTTCATTAGAAAACTATTTAAAAGTAAATGAATTTCGATTTTTAGATTTATATGG
>CAYTXQ010000059.1:0-3811 GCA_964441535.1 uncultured Muribaculaceae bacterium | reverse complement strand
ATGTTATTAATATAAAAAAAAGAGCGTTAAGCTCTAATCTCTACTGTTGAATATACTAATCAATCTTAATAAATCAAGTAATGAAGCTAATACTCCGGCTACATAAGTAAGTGCCGCTGCTGTTAATACACTTTTTATTCCTTCATTATCTCTATTATTAGATAGTTTAAGTTTGTTTAATTCTTTCTCCGCTTTTTTTGATGCATTAAACTCTACAGGAAGAGTAATTATTTGAAATAACAATCCTATAGACACTAGAATTATACCTAACATAAATAAATTTGTTATTTCTGCTAATAATCCTATCATGATTACAAAATAAGAAAATGATGAAGTAATCCTTACTAAAGGATACATTAAAGATCTAAATTTAAAATAAGCATAACCTTCTTTATCCTGAATAGCATGACCTACTTCATGGGCTGCTATAGCCATAGCTGAAATACTTGTACCATTAAATACTTCTTTAGAAAGTCTTACTACTTTTCTTTTAGGATCGTAATGATCTGTCAAAACTCCTCCAGTTTCAACTACATATATCTTTTGTAATCCATTTTTATCTAATATTTCTCTAGCAACTTCAAATCCACTTATATCCTTATTATTCTTTTTAGCACTGTATGTATTATAATTTGATCTTATATAAAAACTTGCCATCATAGGTAAAAATATAATACATAATAACATTAATAAATCCATATTAATCACCCACTACTTTATAAGTAGTCCCTTCCTTAGTATCCATAAGTTCTATACCCATATTTAATAATTCTTCTCTTATATTATCAGCTAATTTATAATTTCTATCAAGTTTAGCTTGATTTCTTTCTTCTATTTTCTTCATTATTTCTTTATGTAACTTATGCTGTTCTTTTTTTTGTATTAAATTTAAACTTAACACTTTATCCCAGGACTTAATTAATAATAACTTTGTGTTTCCATTTACTTTATCATCTTTTATTAATTCATATAATAGAGTAATAGCATTTGATGTATTTAGATCTTCATTAAGATAATTTTTAAATTGTAAATCATACTTATCAAATACTTCTTTTTGAATTTCTCCATCTTCTTTTATAATAGAAACTTTATTTAATAATTTTGTATAAGCTATTTCTGATTGTTTTAAATTATCTATTGAAAAACTAACTTGCTTATGATAATAAGTATTTAAAATAAAATATCTATAAGAAAGAGGATTGAATCCCATTTCCATTAAAGTTTTTATTCTAATAGTATCACCTTTACTTTTAGACATTTTTCCGGTATCTGAAAGTAACCAAGATAAATGAATCCAGTAATTACACCATTTGTGTCCTAAATATGCTTCACTTTGTGCTATTTCATTAGTATGATGTGGAAATATAGCATCTTCTGCTCCACAATGTATATCAATCTTTTCTCCAAGATATTTGATAGCTATTCCAGAACATTCTATATGCCATCCAGGATAACCTTCTCCCCAAGGAGAATTCCATTTCAATTCCTGATTATTAAATTTTGAGTTGGTAAACCATAGTCCAAAATCAAAAGGGTTTCTTTTGTTTTTATCTTCCTCTATACCTTCTCTTGCTGCTATAAAAAGATCTTCTGGATTTTTACCTGATAGTTCATAATATTTATCATATTTAGAAGTATCAAAATATACATTACCTTCACATATATAAGCAATATCATTATCCAAAAGTTTACTTATTATTTTAAAATACTCTTCTATTTCATCAGTAGCATTAACTACTATTTCAGGTTTTTTATTATTAATTAATTCAAAATCTTCAAAAAAAGCTTCTGTGTAAAAGTCTGCTATTTCTCTAGAAGATTTGTTTTCTCTTTTTGTAGCAACACTCATTTTGTCTTCACCAGTATCTCCATCACTTTGAAGATGACCTACGTCTGTTATATTCATTACTCTTTTAACTTTATAGCCTAAATATTCCAATGATTTTTCTATTAAATCTTCAGATATATAAGTTCTCATATTACCTAAGTGTGAATAACTATATACAGTAGGGCCACAAGTATACAATTTAATAATACCTTCTTCATTAGGTACTATTTCTTCTATTTTTTTAGTTAAAGTATTATATAATTTCATATGCATACTACCTGGCTTTCTAATTAATTACAAATAAATTGTATCAGTTTTATTACGTTTTGTAAATAATCGCTAATTATATTGCTCTATTTTACTTGTCAGTTTGCCTATATTTCTAAATCCACACTTTTCATATTCACTGGATTTTATTATATTATTTACTTCTTTCTTATTTAGATGTGGATAGAAGGTTAATAAATATTCTTTAACAGAAGTTTCAGTTATAGGATTAAAAGTAATAATTTCATCTATTCTTCTTAACAATTCTTTGTTTATAATATTATCTGAATCAACACTTGTTTTATTTGAAAATCCTATTTGATGTTTTGATTCTTCGTTAGTAGTAAATATTATTAATGTATTATTAAAATTTATTTTTTCTCCTTTATTATCTGTTATAAATCCTTCATCCAGTATCTGATAAAATAAATTGAGTACTTTACTGGATGCTTTTTCTATATCATCTACCAGAATTAATGAATATGGAGATAATTTAACTTTATTAAAAATATATTCATCATCATATCCCACATAACCTGCTGAAACACCTATTAATTTATTAATACTTGTTTCTAGATTATATTCAGCCATATCTAATCTAATTAGTTCTCTATTATTCATAATAGATTCATTAATACATTTTGCCATATAAGTTTTTCCAACTCCTGTAGAACCTTTAAATAACATTGATAAAGGACTTAATGATTTGTTTTGTTTAATTATATCTACTATTTTATCAATCTGTTCATTTTGCCCTATTACTTTAGAAAGTAATTTTTCTTTTAAATTTATTATATTATCACTAGATATATTGGCATTAGTTTTGTTTTCTACTATTTTTTCTATATCAGAAATAGTTATTTTATCTTTTTCTTCCAAGCATAATTTAGCACATACAGAATCTAGTACATCAAGACATTTATCTGGATTACATCTGTTTGTTATATATTTACTACTTAAATTAACTATATCCAATATATTCTTATCACTAATTTTAATATTATGATGATTTTCATAATTCTTTTTAACAGATTTTAATATAGTAATAGTTTCTTCTTTATTAGGTTCTAAAACATTAATTACTTCAAATCTTCTTTCTAAAGCCTTATCTTTTTCTATATGTTTTCTATATTCATTTAATGTAGTGGCACCTATACATTTCATCTGTCCTCTAGAAAGATAAGGTTTTAAAATATTTGATGCATCTATAGCACCTTCTGCTCCTCCTGCTCCTACAATTGTATGTATCTCATCTACAAATAAGATAATATTGGTATCGTTTATTACTTCCTTAATTATTTTGTTTAATCTTTCTTCAAATTCACCTCTATATTTAGTACCAGCAACTATCTCACTAATATCTAATGATATTATTTCTTTATTTTCTAATTTTTTTGGAACATTTCCACTAGATATTCTTCGTGCCAATTCTTCTACTATAGCAGTTTTGCCTACACCAGCAGGTCCTATTAAAAGAGGATTATTTTTGTTTTTTCTAAATAATGTTTCAATGACACATTCAATTTCTTTTTCTCTTCCTACTACTTTTTCTTTTTTATCAACAACATCATTTAATACTTTACCATATTCATAAACAGTTAAAGTTTTTTTACCCATCTTTCCTTTATCAAGTTCATTATAAATTTTATCTAAATCAATATTAAGACTTAATAAAAGTCTTATAGCTATGCCTTCTCCTTCTTCTATCATAGCCAT
>CAYTXQ010000058.1:0-4100 GCA_964441535.1 uncultured Muribaculaceae bacterium | reverse complement strand
AAAGCACAATTTGGTGGACAAAGATTTGGAGAAATGGAAGTTTGGGCTTTATATGCTTATGGAGCCGCTCATATTCTTCAAGAAGTATTAACAATTAAATCAGATGATGTTATAGGACGTGTTAAAGTTTATGAAGCCTTAGTAAAAGGTAAAATTGTTAATCAGGCAGGAGTTCCAGAATCATTTAGAGTTTTAATTAAAGAATTCCAGGCTTTAGGATTAAATGTTGAAATAATTGATAATGATGATAATCATATAGAAATGAAGTCATTAGAAGAAGATGAAGAGAAAGAGCCTGATATTTCAATAGAGGAAATAGATAATAAGATTGTTGAACCTGTTTTAGAAGAGAACCTTCCTCCTATAGAAGAAGATGAAGAAGAAGAAAGTCTTGATGATTTAGAATTTCCCGGAGATGTAAAAGTTGATTTTGAAAGTGAAGGTGATCTTATATGATAGAAGTAAATAATTTCAAAGGATTAAAAATTGGAATTGCATCACCTGAAAAAATTAGAACCTGGTCTTATGGAGAAGTTAAAAAACCTGAGACTATAAACTATCGTACATTAAAACCTGAAAGAGATGGATTATTCTGTGAGAAAATATTCGGTCCTACCAAAGACTTTGAATGTTCTTGCGGAAAATATAAAAGATTAAGATATAAAAACGTTATTTGTGATCGTTGTGGAGTTGAAGTTACTCATTCTAAAGTAAGACGTGAAAGAATGGGACATATTGAACTTGCGGCTCCTTGTTCACATATTTGGTTCTTTAAAGGAGTTCCATCTAAAATGGGATTAGTTTTAGACATGTCTCCTAGAGATCTAGAAGAAGTTATATATTTTGTAAGTTATGTTGTACTAGATCCTGGTAAAGCTCCATTAGAAAAGAAACAGACTCTATCAGATAAAGAATATCGTAGTTATTATGAAAAATATGGTAATGAATTTAGAGTAGGCATGGGTGCTGAAGCTATTAAGGAACTACTTAGTGAAGTAGATTTGGAAAAAGAAACTGAAAATTTGAAAAAAGATTTGGAAACTGTTCAAGGACAAAAGAGAATTCGTTTAGTAAAGAGATTAGATTGTTTAGTTTCATTTAATGAATCAGGAAATCGTCCTGAATGGATGATATTGGAAGTATTACCAGTAATACCTCCTGAATTAAGACCTATGATTCAGTTAGATGGTGGCAGATTTGCTACTTCTGATTTAAATGATTTATATAGACGTATTATTAATCGTAATAATCGTTTAAAGAAGTTATTAGAACTAGGTGCCCCTAGTATTATAGTTCAAAATGAAAAACGTATGCTTCAAGAAGCAGTAGATTCATTATTTGATAATGGTCGTCGTGGAAGAAGTGTTACAGCAGCAGGAAATAGACCACTAAAGAGTTTAAGTTCAATGCTTAAAGGAAAACAAGGTAGATTTAGACAAAACTTATTAGGAAAACGTGTTGACTATTCAGGTCGTTCAGTTATAGTAGTTGGACCAAATCTTAAGATGCATCAATGTGGTATTCCTAAAGAAATGGCATTAGAGTTATTTAAACCACATATTATACATGGTTTGGTAGAAGGCGGTTTTGCTCATAATATTAAAGGTGCTAAAAGATTAATAGATTCTCAAGATGAATGTGTATGGGATATAGTAGAACATGTAATTACAGAGCATCCAGTATTATTAAATCGTGCTCCAACATTACATAGATTAGGTATTCAGGCTTTTGAACCAATATTAGTTGGTGGTAAAGCGATAAGATTACATCCTTTGGTTTGTACAGGATTTAATGCAGACTTCGATGGAGACCAAATGGCAGTGCATGTTCCTTTATCAGAGGAAGCTAAGGCTGAAGCAAGAATATTAATGCTTGGTGCTAATAATATTTTAGACCCTAAACATGGTAAACCAATAGTTACTCCTTCTCAAGATATGGTAATAGGAAACTACTATTTAACTTCAGAAAAAGCAGGATTAGAAAATGAAGGCAAAGCATTTAAAAATAGTAATGAAGCTATAATGTCATATCAGAGAAAAGAAATCACTTTACATACTAGAATAGTAATACCTGTAAAAAGTTTTAAACATAAGTTATTTACTGATGAACAATTAGATAAATATTTAGTAACTACTGTTGGAAAAGTAATATTTAATGAAATATTGCCAGATTCATTTCCTTATATAAATGAACCTACTAAAGATAATATTGAAAATATTACTCCAAATAAATATTTCTTACCTATGGGTACTGATTTAAAAACAGTTATAAAAGATATGCCTATAGTACCATCTTTTGATAAGAAAATGTTACAAAATATAATTGCTCAAACATTTAAAAGATATAAAACTACTGAAACTTCATTAATGCTTGATAGACTTAAAGAACTAGGATTTAAATATTCTACAGTAGCAGGTATAACAGTATCAGTTTCAGATATATTAACTACTGATAAAAAATCAGATATAGTAAAAGAAAGCAAACAACAGGTAGATAATATAAACAAACAATATAAAAGAGGTTTAATTACTGATTCAGAAAGATATGTTAAAGTATGTGAAATATGGAATCAAGCAAATGATGCTATGAAAAGTGAAGTAAAGAAAATTGCTGAAGAAAATAAATTTAATCCAGTATTTATGATGATGAATTCAGGTGCTCGTGGTAATATAAGTCAGTTTACTCAGTTAGCTGGAATGCGTGGATTAATGGCTAAACCAAATGGTAAATCAGTTGAAATTCCAATTTTATCTTCATTTAAAGATGGATTAACAGTATCAGAATTCTTCTTATCTACTCATGGAGCTAGAAAAGGTAGTGCAGATACTGCACTTCGTACAGCAGATTCTGGATATTTAACTAGACGTCTAGTTGATGTTTCACAAGATATAATAGTTAAAGAAGAAGATTGTGGAGGAATTGCTGGAGTTACAATAAAAGCATTTACTAAACCAGATGGAACTGTAATTGAATCATTTGGTGAAAGAATTTTAGGAAGATATACTGCTGCTAAAGTAGTAAATCCTAATACTAAGGAAACTATTGTTGAAAAAGATCAAATGATTAATGAAAACTTAGTTTCTAAAATAGAAAAATCTGGTATAGAATCAATTAAAATTAGAAGTGTACTTACTTGTAAAACTGTTAATGGTGTATGTCAGAAATGTTATGGAAGTAACCTTGCTACTGGTAATTTAGTTGAAACAGGAGAAGCTGTAGGTATTATGGCGGCTCAGTCAATAGGAGAACCAGGTACACAATTAACAATGAGAACTTTCCATACTGGAGGTGTTGCAGGCGGAGAAGATATTACTCAAGGTTTACCAAGAGTAGAGGAATTATTCGAAGCTAGAACTCCTAAGGGAAAAGCAACTATTGCTGAAATAAACGGAAAAGTATCTAGTATTGAAGAAACAAATGGCAAAAGCAAAATAATAGTTAAAAATGATGTTGAAGAACATGAACATATAACTAATTATGGAGTTAAAGTTAAAGTTGAAATAGGAGACAGTGTCAGTGCTGGAGATAAATTAACTGAAGGTGCTATAAGTCCAAAAGAACTATTAGCTGTAACAGATCCAATAACAGTTCAAGAATATATATTAAAAGAAATACAACAAGTTTATAGAGATCAAGGTGTTGATATTTCTGATAAGCACATTGAAGTTATAGCGCGTAGAATGATTTCTAAAATGAAAATTGTTGATTCAGGAGATACTGGTTTAGTAGCAGGATTAACAATATCTATTAGAGAATTTGCTGAAGCTAATAAACCAATAATATTAGCTGGTAAAGTTCCAGCAGTAGGTAAACCAGTTATATTAGGAATTACTAAATCTTCATTAGAAACTGACTCATTCCTATCAGCTGCATCTTTCCAGGAAACTACAAGAGTATTAACAGATGCTGCTATAAAAGGTAAGATTGATCATTTAAGAGGATTAAAAGAAAATGTAATAATTGGTAAGTTAATTCCTGCAGGTACAGGAGCTAAACAATATAATGAGATAGAAATAATGCTTGAAAAAGAATTTATTACAGATGAAGCAAGTGAATATATGGAAGAAAAATTCTTGGAAAATGATTCTTCAGAAGAAATC
>CAYTXQ010000057.1:0-4268 GCA_964441535.1 uncultured Muribaculaceae bacterium | reverse complement strand
TTGAAGTGTTGAAGTTTTAAAAGGATATTTGCTTTCTTTCTTCTTTTCTTTTGTTGCTACACTATCTATATTAAATGATTTAGATAGTTTATCTATAATATCATCTGCTTCACTTTCAGATGGTATTTCAAAAGTTTTTCCGTGATATTTATCTAATGTTGCTTTGAATTCTGGAAATACTGCATCTATAGTCCAGTATTCAGTTTCTTTAAACGCTTGTATTTCTCTTTCTCTATCAACTATAAGTTTTAATGCAACACTTTGAACACGACCTGCACTTTTACCTCCAGTTTTAGATTGAATTAGTTTAGATAACCTAAATCCTATAATACGATCTAGTATTCTTCTTGTTTCCTGGCTTTTTACTAAATCCATATCTATTTTTCTAGGATGTTTAAATGCATCTAAAATAACATCTTTTGTTATTTCATTAAAAACTACTCTTTCATATAAATCTTTTTTTATTTTCAATGCATCAAACAGATGCCAACTTATAGCTTCTCCTTCTCTATCTGGATCGGTTGCTAAATATATCATGTCTGAATTTTTAACATCTTTTTTTAACTCAGTAATTATTTTGTTTTTTCCTTTTATCGCAACATAATTAGGATGAAAATTATTTTCTATATCCACACCAAGACCATACTTTCCAGTTGTTGCTAGATCTCTAATGTGACCTCTACTTGATACTATTTTATAATCATTACCTAAATATTTTCCTATAGTTCTAATTTTACTTGGGGATTCTACAATAACTAATTTTTTCATAAGTTTTCCTTTCTCTTAATCTGTATTATTAACTTCTGTTTCTATTTTTGGATATTTTGATTTTGCATTTGTTAAATAATTAAAATAATTATATCTAATTGCATTATTTGACATTGTTATCATATTATTAATTTCTTGATTAATTTCAATTATTTTTTCATCACTTAAAATATCTTCATTAGAATTATATATTACTTTTCCACTTGATGCATTATAGAAAGCCTTATCACTTTGCCATGATCCATCAGCAAAAACAGCATAATTTTTATAATCACTACTAAATAAATCTTGACCTAAATAAAGTCTAGGATCATAATCTAAATTAAACAAATTAGCAACAGTAGGAAGTATATTAATATATGTATTATACTTATCAAAACTTTTTGCTTTTATTTTACTATTATATATAACAAATGGAGTTCTGTCTTTTTCATTATTAATAGATATATCCTTACTTGAAACTGTAGCTAACTGCGAATCACTTAATCCATATGGATAATGATCTCCAAATAAAATTATTACAGTATCATCTAACTTACCTGATTCTTTTAATCCCTTTAATAATACTTCTAATCCTAAATCTAATTCTTTTAATTTTGACATATATCTTTTAACTGATAGAGGTACATCTAAATCTGAGAATAGTTCTAAATTCTTATCTCCATATTCACTAGATACTCCATAAGGTCTGTGAGTTGTAACAGTAGACATATATACCATAAATTTATCATTATTAACAAATGTAGGTAAAGACTTATTAAATAAATCTACATCACTAGGCCACTCCTGGTATAATCCATCATAAGGAATACCCAATGATCTGGCATTGTAATATTTATCACTTCCCATATTTTTATGTATGATTCCTCTTGAATAATATGCATCAATATAGTCATGATATGAACCGGTAGAATATCCTTTATTTTTAAATAAATTGAATATTGCTTCTGGATAGTAATTATTCTTATATCTATTTGCGGTACAACTGTTATTTATTGTATACAAACTTGTCATTGAAGACATTTCATTATTACCTGTAGAACAACTGTTTCTTGGAGAATATGTATTTTTAAAACTCCAACCTCCATTGTATATTTTGTTTATAGTAGGATAATATTTTGGATATTCGAGCGATATATAATCAACACTTTCCATTAATATTACTATTAAATTCTTTCCTTCAAATACTCCTGTATAATTATTTTTATCTGTTATTTTTCTATTAATAAAATAATTATTTAAATTATTATATGTGGTATTTGTTTCATTTTCTATTACTTTATTCCAAGAATAATCATCTATTATCCTTGAATTATCTGTTTTTTCTTCATCGTTTTCATTTTCATAATTAACACCAGAAGCATAGGCTTCTCTAGTCACAAATAAACTCTTAACATCTAAAAAGAAAAATCCTGTTACTCCAAACTGATTTACTGCAACATTCTGTATCTCTGGATAATGAAATAATTTTTTATTACTAACCATCTGAAATTTATTTTGCATAAAATTTAAAATTAAAGTTAAATAGAAAAAGAAACATAATACTAAGATTATTCCTAAAGATATAATTCTTGGTAAATTATTTACCAGTCTGTTTTTTTTAATTTTGATTTCAGAAGTTGTTATTTCATTAAACCTTTCTGATAAAAAAATATAATATAATACTAATAATACACATGGTATTAAATCTAAATAAAATATTTTACTAAAACTTGTAATAAAATCTGCTATATAATCAATTACTTTTCCAGCCTGACTACTAGAATTTAATGACATATAAGTACCTACATATGTATAAAATCCTAATTGTAAAAAAGAATAAATAGAAACAAGAAAACTAAAAGATAAAATTATCCATTTACATGTTTTTTCTTTATAAAAACTAATTAATATACTTACTAATAATGAAACTATATTACAATATAAAAATATTCTCAATAACGCCCAACTAAAAAAACCACCATCATTTACTAATCTAAATATTAGTTCAGTACTGAAAATGAATATGAATAATATTAAATAATTTTTAATAATCTTTTTTGTTAGATCATTTTTCACTTAAATCACATCCATCTTTTATTAAATCACTAATGGGCTTAAATGTAAATCTATAATTATTTAAAACTCCATATTTGTTTACAGCCACTATATGTTTTTTAGTTGGATATCCTTTATGTTTAGCAAATCCATATTGAGGATATCTTTCATCTAGTTCATACATCATTCTATCTCTTGTCACTTTTGCTATTACACTTGCAGCTGCTATAGAAATACTAAGAGCATCACCATGTATTATACCTTTTGAAGGTATATCTATATCTAATTTAACAGCATCTGCAATAATATAATCAGGTTTTATAACAGAATCTTCTATTGCATACTTCATAGCAAGTTTACTGGCTTCTAATATATTTATTTTATCTATAATATCTGCTCCTACTACACCTATACCAACACTTATAGCATCTTTCATTATAATATCGTAGAATTTATCTCTTTTTTTCTCACTTAATTTTTTAGAATCAGTTAAACCTTCTAGTTTATAATTTTTAGGAAGTATTACACATGAAGCTACAACTGGACCTACTAAAGGACCTCTTCCAACTTCATCTGTTCCTCCTATTAAATTATAACCTAAATTATATAATTCTTTCTCATATTTTAATAAATCAATCTCTTCTATCAAAAGTAATTCCTCTTATCTTCTCATTTTTTATTTCATTAATAATATAATTAGTAACTCTATCTTGATTAACTTCATTATTTTTAATAGCACCTATTTTTTTACCAATTATCTCATAATTTTCTAACATATCACTACTAAACTTATCTATATTAAATCTATCTTTTAAAATATTAGGATAATAATCATTTAATTTATTTAATACATGAATAGCAACACTTTCTAATGGAGCAACACTTTCTTTTATAGCAGTCATACTAACTAAATTAAGTCCTATTTCTTCAGTATCAAACTTAGGCCATAATATACCTGGAGTATCTAATAACAATATATTATTGCTAGTTTTAATCCAATTAAGATTCTTTGTAACTCCGGGTTTATTTTCTACATTACATACTTTTCTTCCCGCCATTTTATTTATTATAGTACTTTTTCCTACATTAGGTATACCCACTACTAAAACTTTTATCTGATTATTAATTAAACCTTTTTCTTTTTTTCTTTCATTTTTTTCTTTCATTAATTCTTGAGTTAAATTAATTAAATTATTATAATCATTTTTTTCATTTGAATTTAATAATATTACTTTATAACCAAATTCTTCATAATATTTAATCCATTTATTAGTTTCTTCTAAATCACATAAATCTTTTTTAGTCATTATTAATATTTTAGGTTTATTTTTTATTAAATTATCAATATCTTTTATTTTGGAAGAAAAAGGTATCCTTGCATCAATAATTTCGTATACTAAATCAATAGAATCATATTTCTCTTCTATTAATCTTTTGGTTTTTTTCATATGCCCTGGAAACCA
>CAYTXQ010000056.1:0-4343 GCA_964441535.1 uncultured Muribaculaceae bacterium | reverse complement strand
AGTGTAAGTAGCCTATATCTTTTATTTTTGTAAAAATCTTACATAGTATTCATCAAAAGTTATATTGTTATTATAAATATATGTAGCAACATCTACTCCTACATACCTGTAATGCCACGGTTCATATTTATATCCTGTTATGTTTGTATTCTTTTCTGTATATCTTAATATAAAACCATATTTATATGAATTATTTTTCATCCAATTATAAGAATCAGTTGAACTAAATTCATTATAACTTTTTATACCATCACTAACATCTATTGCAAGTCCTGTTTGATGTTCAGAATATCCTGGTTTAGCAGAGTAAGTATTAACAATATCTTCGGGGTCTATTATTAAATAGCTATTATATATATTTTCTTGTTTTTGATAGCTTCTATATCCTGAAACTCCAATTACAGGATATCCTTCTTTTTTTGCGTTTTTAGCCATTGCTATAAATGCATTTTTAGCTTCTTTTCTAAGTTTAGTTTCTACTATACCATATTCTAAGTCAATAAATTCTAAATCATCAGGTTCATAATTACTAGGTAAATAATTATATTTATTAACTAATACTAATTTATCATTAAAGTTACTTGCTTTTTTAACATTTGAATAAAAATCTTTATCTAATCCAATATTTACCATAACTATTATCATTTCATCTGTTAAAGAAGGATTATCATCTTTATAAGATATATATCTATCTAAATTATCCATTAAAAAGAAATCTATTTTTTCATTAATATTATTTAATTTGTTTAGTTTTTCTTTTAAGACTCCTTCATTTTCATTATATACAGTGGAATCTTTCTTCATATTATCACTATCTTTCTTTAGATAATTATATGAATAAAAACTAAGTGATATTATAACTAATGCTACTACAACTGATGATTTATTTTTCATATTATCTCCTTGTATTAATAGTATACAACAATTAAAGGAAAATAAAAATAAATATGATATAATTTACATAGGTGATGTATAAATGGCTATAACAAAGACAGATTTTATTAATTTTTCAAGATGTCCTAGATATGTAGCACTTGAAAACATTCATAAAGATAAACTAGATGCTGATATTTCCTATGAAGATTACAATAATCAGGAATTAAAATCAAAAATAAATGAAATGATAGGTATGATGATAGAGGAAACTGTTGAAGGAGAGGAAATAGATTTAATAGATAAAATTAATCCTCAGTTAGAAGCTATGATGGATTATTATAAAAAAGTAGAAGAATTAGCTTATATACAAATTACAAAACAATTTGGTGGTGAAACTAAATATGCTTATTTAACTCGTAATCAAGAATGTTTTGATTTTTCTAGAAATGGTTTTAGATATCTATGTTATATTGATATATATAATGAAAATAATTCAGGAATAAATATTATAGAAGTTAAAGCAACAACTAGTAATAAGTATATGAAATTAGAAGGCAACCACAGAAAAGGTGATAAATACTCAATATTTAAGGATATAGATAACATAAAATATTTAAAAGATGAAATAAAAGGATATGATATTACTAAAGAAATGACTTTAAATAAATATGAAGAAAAGAAAAATAAACTATTTGACAGGTTTTCTAAAGAAGGTAAGTATGTATACGATTTAGCTGTTCAAAGATTTATTATAGAAAATGAATATAAAGAATCTCATAATGAAGAAAAATTAAAGAAATTTAAATATTATTTAGCAGTACTAAATCATGAATATATATATAATGGCAAAAAAGAAAACAATTTAAATATCTATGATATGGATGAAAATGGTAACGAAATAATTACTTTATTTGATATGACTGAAATTACAGATAAATATCAAAAAGAAATAGAAAAAGATGCTAATAGAATAGAAGAATATTTAAAAAACATGGAATCTAAACCATGTCTATTAGGACCATATTGTGAAAGAAAGAACCAGACTGAATGTAAATATTTTAATAAAATTTGTGGTTCTATGATACCTAAAAAGAATTCATCTTTAAATTACATGCATAATCCTATGGGGTTTAAAACTGATAATGGAGATACTCTAAAAGGATTAAATTTGATTAATGAAGGTTATATTAATATGCTGGATATTCCCGCAAGTTGGATTAAATCTAGAACTCATGAGTTACAAAGAGAATGTTTAGAATTTAATAGAGCATATATTAATAAGGAAAAGATTATTGATATGCTAAATCAAATTAAATATCCTATATATCATTTAGATTTTGAGACTTTCCCTTGTCCTATACCTAGATTTAAAGGAGAAAAACCATATACACAATCTCCATTTGAATTCAGTTTACATATAGAAAAAGAACCTGGTAATTGTGATAAAGACAAAGATAACTATGTATTTTTAGCAGATAGTACTAATGATGTTAGAGAAGAATTAATAAAGAAGATGCTAGAGTATATGGATCCAGATAAAGGTACTCTACTCGCTCAAAATGTATCTTTTGAGAAGAGTAGGATAAGGGAATTAGCCAGTATTTTTCCTCAGTATAAAATGCCATTAATGAAATTATACGATAGGGGATTTGATTTATTGTGGATAGTAAACACTAATACTGAAATATATAAATCTTTAGGATATAGCGAAGAGGATGCAAAATTATTTAATTACTATCATCCTGATTTAAGTGGATCTTATTCAATTAAAAAGACATTACCAATATTTAGTAATTTGTCTTATGAAAATTTAGATATAAAAAATGGAACAGAAGCTATAGTTATATATGCTAATTATAATAAAATGTCAAAAGAAGAATTTAAAATTAAATATAATTCTTTAATAGATTATTGTAAACAAGATACTTGGGCCATGGTAGAAATATTAAATGCTTTACGAAATCTTGTAAAATAAGTGTATATATTTATGCAATGTTATGTATATAAAATTAAATGTTTAGTAAAATAGTATTGTAAGGATGTGACTAAAATGATTTATCCCTCAATAGATAAATTACTAAATGTTGTAGATTCTAAATATAAACTAGTTCATATTGCTTCTTATAGAAGTAAACAAATTATGGAAAACAAATATTTCCAAATGAAACCAGAAGACTATAAGAGTAAAAAAGAATTAGGAAAATCTTTAGAAGAAATAGAACATGGATTAATTAAGATAAATTAATCCATGTTTTTTTAATAAAAATTTAATCGTCTTCCGATAATAATAACATTTTTTTAATAGTTTCAGTCATATTTGCTTCTGGAATAAAATTTTCTGTTTTTTCGTAATTAAAAATCTCTAAGTAATTTTGATATTTTTCTTCTTCCATAGCTAAAGCGAAATTCCTTAATTCATCTTTTCCAATAATTATAACAAAATGATTTAACACATCCCAATAAATGGTTTCATTTATAGTTACTTCATAGCCGTTGTTTATACTCATAATCTTATTTAAATCTATGTTTTCTATTGCTTCTTTTATCATTACATCTTCATAATTTACAATATTAACTATATTATTTCTTAATATTATAGTATCTAATTCATCTAAGATTAATTTTTTATCCAAATTTCTATCATAAAAATAAAATATATCTTTTCCATTGATTTTATGATACATTTCTATATCATATCTACTTAATAAGCCTATTACTTGCCATAATGATTTACCAAATTTATTTAATACATCTGTATCAAATGTTGTGAAATGAATTTTATCAATTCCTATTTCATTTGAATCTTTCCTTATAATACCAGTTCTAAATAACATTTTCATTTTTTCAAACCTCCCTTAATTGATTTAATTATAACAAAAAAATCACTAAATTAATAATGATTTAATATTCTTATGGTGGAGAATAGGAGACTCGAACTCCTGACCCTCTGCGTGCAAGGCAGATGCTCTACCAACTGAGCCAATTCCCCAGAACACATATAATATTATCATAAGAATTTTATATAATCAAGTAAAATTTACGGTATAATATATGTAGGTGTTATTTATGGAATTAGATAAAATTAAATGGAATAATAAAAGATACAAAGAATTTATTAAATATTTAAAATCTTTAGGAAACTTAAAAGATAAAAATTTTAATGAAAAATTAATAAAAACTAAATATGAAATTATAGGTATTAAAATACCTATATTAAGATCCATTACAAAATCTATATCTAAAGGGAACTATATCAAATTTATAGATTTAATAGAACATAATTATTTAGAAGAAACTATTATTCATGCTCTATTACTAAATGAAATAAGCGAAGATAATGTATTTTATAATTATTTAAAAAAATTCTTGCCATTTATAGATAACTGGGCTACATGCGATACTTTTTGTTCTAAAAATAAGAAGAAATATATTGATGAATATTTTGACTATTATTATAATTTAAGTTT
>CAYTXQ010000055.1:0-4408 GCA_964441535.1 uncultured Muribaculaceae bacterium | reverse complement strand
AGAATATGATAATGATAATGTTTTATTACTTGACCTTCTAAATAATTTACTATGTATGTAAAAGATTTAGGATTCATTTTTTCTTGTATTAGTTTAGTAATATTTTTAGATACTGAATTAATATGTAATAGCAAATCATCCGGTACTTTGGTAAAGTCTTCATAATGTTCTTTAGGTATAATTAAAGTATGACCATCACAGTTTGGATAAGCATCTAAAATTACCATTACTTTATCATCTTCATAAAGTTTCTTTGATTCCATTTCTCCCTTAATAATCTTACAAAATAAACAGTCCATTACAATCACCTAATAATAATTTATCATAAATTGAATAAAAAAACTAGTTTCTAGTTAACTTTCCCAACTTATTAGCATAAATTAAATTAGGAGAGTGATAACTATGGCACAATATAAAGAAATTGTTACTAAAGCTATTATCGGTAAAGGAAAGAAAGCTACAAATTCAACTTATTATTTAAATACTGATGAGGAACCAAATACTGTTTTAGGTTGTTGGGTAATAAATCATAATTTTTCAGGAAGAAATAACGGGGAAGATATTAAAGTTGATGGAACTTTTGATGTAAATGTATGGTATTCATATGATAATAATTCAAAAACTTCTGTATCAACAGGAAAATTCAATTATAGTGATAAAATGAACATTAAATTAAGAAATGATGCTGAAATGGATTATAATTCAGAAATTATTGTAAGGTCTTTAACTCAACCAACTGTTACAAATGTTTCTATAGAAGATAATAAAGTAAAACTAGATGTAACTAAAGAATTAGGTATAGAAATAGTAGGAGATACTAAAGTAAAAATAAGTGTAGAAGATGATGAAGATGAATATGAAGAAATAGAAGATGATAAGGAAGATGAAATAAATAAGGCATTAAAAGAAATAGATGAGCAAGTTGACGAAAACAATATAGATTAGTGTCAACAGAAAAGAGTTGACACTACTTTTTTTATTTGATACAATTTATTTGCAATAAAGGAAGGAGAAAATATTATGGCTGTAAAAATTAGATTAAAAAGAATGGGAGCAAAACAAAGACCTTTTTATAGAATAGTTGTAGCAGATTCAAGAAGTCCTAGAGATGGAAGATTTATAGAAACTCTTGGAACATATAATCCTATAACAAAACCTGCTACTATAACTGTTGATGAAGAAAAGACTATTAATTGGTTAAGTAAGGGAGCTATACCTACAGATACTGTAAAGAATATTTTAAGTGATAAAGGTATAATAGCAAAATTTGCTGCTTCTAAAGTAAAGAAATCAAATAAAAAAATAGTAAAAGAAACTAAAGAAGAAGTAAAAGAAGAAATTAAAGAAGAGAAAAAACCAGTAAAAAAGGTTGCTAGTACAACTACTAAGAAACCTGCAACTAAAAAGACAACTACTAAAAAAGAAGGTAAATAATTATGACATTAGTTAATTTTACCGAAGATTTAGTAAAGAGTTTAGTCAAAGAACCAGATATGATTAAAGTACAGGAATTTGGTGGAGAAGAAGAATCCACTATTTTAGAAATTATTGTTCATGAAAGTGATATGGGTGCTATCATTGGTAAAGGTGGTAAGATGGCTAATGCCATTAGAACCATTGTGCAAACGTATGCATATCTTCATGATATAAAAAATGTAAAAATAAATATTGATTCATTTTAAATAGACGTAAAGTCTATTTTTTACATTTATATACAAGAAATAGATAAATAAAAGTATATTTAATTTCTTAAATATTATATAATATTGTTATCTTGTAGTAAAGGAGATTATAGAAGTGAAGCAATTAAAAATTCCCAATCATGTTGCTATTATTATGGATGGTAATGGAAGATGGGCAACTAAGAGAGCATTAAAAAGAAGTGAAGGTCATTTAGCCGGCAGTAAGACATTAAAAAATCTAGGTCTTTATGCATTTAAAAGAGGAATAAAAGTATTAAGTGTATATGCATTTTCTACTGATAATTTTAAAAGAGATAAAGAAGAAGTAAACTACTTAATGGATTTGATTATTTATAATTTTTTAAATGAATATAAAATATTTGAAGAAAACAATATAAAAGTAGTAATATCTGGTAGAAAAGAACCATTAAGAAAAGATGTTATTGAAGCAATGAATAATATTATAGAAAGAACTAAAAATAATACAGGAGGAATATTAAATATATGTTTAAATTATGGTTCAGAGGAAGAAATAGTAGATGCTTCAATAGAAATAGCCAAAAAATATAAAGATGGTAAATTAAAACTAGAAGATATTAATAAAGAAAGCTTTATGAAATATATGTATAATGATTTACCACCTATTGATTTATTAATAAGAACAAGTGGAGAATTTAGATTAAGTAATTTTATGTTATATCAGTCCTCATATGCAGAGTTTTATTTTACTAGAGTATTATTTCCAGATTTTAATGGAAGAGAATTAGATAAAGCAATTATTAATTACAATAAAAGAGATAGAAGATTTGGAGGAATCAAAAAGAAATGAAAACAAGAATATTAAGTGTAATAGTAGTTTTAATTATTACAACACCTTTAGTAATTTTAGGAGGTATATGGTTTTAAATAGGAGTGGCAATAATAGCTACTTTAGGATATAAGGAAATAATGGATTTAAGGAAGAAAAAACCATATCCTAAAGTAGTACAGGCTTTAGGATTAATAGCAATGTTATACATAATTCTATTCAATTTAGGAGATTATGCCTTAGTAATGGGAATCAGTTATAAAACTATAACAGTACTTTTACTTGCATTATTAATACCAGTAATATTTATAAATAATAATGATAAATATAGTAGTAGTGATGCGTTGTTTCTTATAGGAAGTGTTTTACTTTTAGCAACATCTTTCAATATTATGATAAATGTTAGAATATTTGGTCTTATGTATTTTATTTATTTATTTGTTATAACCATATCTACAGATACATTTGCTCAAGTGGGAGGAATATTACTTGGAAAGCATAAACTAACTAAAATATCCCCTAAAAAGACTTGGGAAGGTAGTATATGTGGATCACTCTTAGCAACAATAATAGCAACAATATTTTATACTCTTGTGATTGGTGGATCTAATATATTCTTAGTTATATTTATAACTTTAATATTATCAGTAATATCTCAATTGGGAGATTTAACTTTCAGTGCTTTAAAAAGATTAATTGGAATTAAAGATTATTCTAATATTATGCCAGGTCATGGAGGAATATTAGATAGATTAGATAGTATAATTTTTGTATTACTAGCATTTTCTTTAATAGTTAGTTTGTTATAGGAGGGTATTATGACTTTATTAATTTTAGTACTTATACTTGGACTTTTAATATTTGTTCATGAATTAGGTCATTTTATTACAGCAAAAAAAAGTAATGTCTATATTTATGAATTTTCTTTAGGTATGGGTCCTAGAATATTAAGCTATAAAAGTAAAAAAGACGAAGTAATTTATTCTTTAAAATTATTTCCCATAGGAGGTTCTGTCCAAATGGCAGGAGAAGTCTATGAAGATGATGATTTAAAGAAAGTCCCTAAAGACAGATTTATGTGTAATAGACCTTGGCATCAAAAAGTTATAGTTCTAATTGCAGGAGTTACATGTAATTTTATCCTTGCTATTTTATTATTATTTATCCAGGCTTTAATTTGGGGATCTAATGATTCTTCTTTAGTAATTGGAAATGTAGTAAAAAATTATCCTTGTTATGATGCAGGTGTTGAAGTAGGAGATAAAATATTAGAAATAAATAACAAAAAAATATATAATTGGGATGAAGCGATAATAGTTTTAAATCTAAAAAATAAAAAAGATTATTATACTTTTAAAATAGAAAAAGAAAATGGAAATATAAAAACTTATAAAGTAGTACCTAAAATAGAAGAAAATCATCAAACAGGGGAAAGAAAAGTATTTGGTATAGGAATGAGTAATAAAATTAATAAGGGATTATTAAATGCTTTAAAATACTCATTTACTAAGTTTATTTCTATAATTAATTCTATGATAATAATAATTGGTAATTTATTTATTGGAAATTTATCTTTAAATACTTTAAGTGGTCCGGTTGGTATATATTCAGTTGTAGGAGAAAGTACCTCTTTAGGTATACAGAGTTTAATGTATCTAATAGCTTACTTAAGCATTAACTTAGGATTTATAAATTTGCTTCCTTTTCCAGCATTTGATGGAGGAAGAGTATTATTCTTAATTATAGAAAAAATAAAAGGAAAACCAGTTAATAAAACGTTGGAAAATGTCTTTCACACAGTAGGATTTATACTCTTAATGATTCTAATGGCTTATATAACATTTCAAGATATAATCAAATTGTTTTATTAATTAAAAAGTCAAGTGCAACTTTTTAGAAAAAAAGAATATGAATAAAT
>CAYTXQ010000054.1:0-4593 GCA_964441535.1 uncultured Muribaculaceae bacterium | reverse complement strand
ACCTACGACCCCCTGCTTGTAAGGCAGGTGCTCTAACCAACTGAGCTAATCGCCCATTATATCGGACTTCAATAATATAACATTTTAGAGTTAAGAAGTCAATAAAGTTTATTGATTTTTTTCGTTTAATATACTAATTTTACGCATTAAACAAGTAAAAAGTACGATTTTTTCATAAAATAACAGATTTTTATTGCATTTATTTATAAAAGATGTTAATCTTTAAATGTAAGGATATCAAGCCTTATAAAATACATTTTATGGGAGGTAAGTTTTATGTCAAAAGGAGCATTAGTTGATTTTATCGCTGCTAAAGCTGGTTTAACTAAAGTTGACGCTGGTCGTGCTTTAGATGCAGTTTTAGATGGTATTGCTAGTGGACTTAAAAAAGATGGAAGGGTTGCATTAGTTGGATTTGGTACTTTTTCTGCAAAGAAAAGAGCTGCTAGATCAGGAATTAATCCGTTAACTAAACAACCAATCAAAATTGCTGCTAAAGTTGTTGCATCTTTTAAAGCTGGAAGCAAATTAAAAGATTCTTTAAACTAATTAGTAGAAAGAAATAAAACTTGTTAAAATTAGACCTTTTAGGTCTTTTTTTATTTTTTAAAAATATACTTATAAGAAGGCTCTTTTTAATTGACTTCAATAGTTAATTAATATATAATTATATTCAGTTAGTCGTTTTAGAAAAGGTGAATTATTTGTCTCATTATTTTACAAATGATGAAAATTTAAAGAGCGAATTTAGAAAACTTGAATATAAATATCAAGATTTCTCTTTTTGTTTTATTTCTGATAATGGAATATTTTCTAAAGATAAAATAGATTATGGAAGTAAATTATTGCTAGAAACTTTTATAAAAAACAATAAATTGGTATCCAATGTATTGGATTTAGGATGTGGATATGGTTTCATAGGTATAGTACTTAATAAGGTATATGGTTGTAAAGTAGATATGTGTGATATTAATTCTAGAGCAGTTCATTTAACTAAAATGAATATAAAGAATAACAAAGCTGATTGTAATGTGTTTGAATCCAATATTTATGAAAATATAGTTAATAAATATGATTATATAATATGTAATCCTCCTATAAGAGCAGGAAAAAGTGTAGTAATGGATATGTTAGAAAATGCTAAGAATTATTTAAATAAAAATGGAGAATTATGGTTTGTAATGAAAAAAGATCATGGTTTAAAAAGTACTCTTAAAACATTAGAAAAACAATATCATTTAGAAGTTATCATAAAAAGTAAAACTTTTTACATAATTAGAGCAAAAATCGTTGACTTATAAAAATATTGTTGGTATAATTTTAAATTGGTGGCGTATTTAATTTTTTTAAATAATCGTTTTAACTAAAAATTTAGGCATAGGGGTGAAACAGTGGCATACAAAGTAAGAAAATTTGGTGACCATAGAGAAAGAAGAACTTTCTCTAAAACAAAGAACACCTTAGAGTTGACAGATTTATTAGAAATTCAAAAGAAATCATATGCATGGTTTCTAGAGGAAGGCATAAAGGAAATCTTTGAAGATTTATTCCCAGTAGAAAGTTTCACAGGAAATATTTCACTAGAATTTGGTGAATATTCTTTTGATGAACCTAGATATTCAATTAAGGAATCTAAGGAACGTATGGTAAACTTTGCTTCTCCATTAAAAGTTCAGGCTAGAGCTTTTATTCATGAGACAGGAGAAGTAAAGGAACAGGAAGTATTCTTAGGTGATATGCCTTTAATGACTGAAGCTGGTACTTTTATCATTAATGGTGTAGAAAGAGTAATTGTATCTCAATTAGTAAGAAGTCCTAGTATTTATTTCAAAAGTGAAATAGATAAAAATGGACGTCCAGTAATAAGCGGGGAAATTATACCTAATAAAGGTACTTGGTTAGAGTATGAATTAGATGCACGTGATGTTGTATATGTTCGTATAGATAGAACTAGAAAAATTGCTTTAACAACTCTTTTACGTGCAGTAGGGTTATCTAGTGATGAAGATATAATTTCTTTATTTGGTGAAAATCAATATATAATGAATACACTAGATAAAGATTCTACAAAGAATACTGATGAAGCTTTAATTGAAATTTATGAGAAACTAAGACCAGGAGAACCTGCTACATTAGACAGTTCTAAGAATCAATTAATAACTAGATTTTTTGATAAATTTAGATATGATTTAGCTAAAGTAGGTCGTTATAAATTTAATAAAAAATTAAATGTACTTGATCGTTTAGTTGGGTGTAAAATAGCTGAAAATATTAAAGATGGAAAAGAAGTTGTAGTAAAACAAGGAACTTTAATAACTAAAGAAGTGCTTGAAACTATTCGTCCATTATTTCAAAATGGCTATAATATAAAAGAAGTGCCTATAAATGAAGAACTAGATCAATATAATAAATTACAAGAAGTATCTGTATATGATAAGAATAACAGTGAAAAAATAATTAAATTATATGGTAATGATCAATCTATAGATGTTAAAAGATTAACTATATCTGATATATATGCATCAGTTTCTTACTATTTAAATTTATTAGATGGAATTGGTAATACTGATGAAATAGATCATTTAGGAAATAGAAGAGTAAGACAAGTAGGAGAATTAATACAGGGTCAGTTTAGAATTGGTATGGCTCGTATGGAAAGAGTAATTAGAGAGAGAATGACTACTCAGGAAATAGAAAATGTTACTCCTAAAAGTTTAATAAATATTCGTCCAGTTACAGCTTCTTTAAAAGAATTCTTTGGTAGTTCTCAATTATCAAAATTTATGGATCAAATTAATCCAATTGCTGAATTAACAGATAAAAGAAGATTATCTTCTTTAGGACCTGGTGGTCTATCTAGAGAAAGAGCTGGTATGGAAGTTCGTGACGTTAATGAATCACATTATGGACGTATTTGTCCGATAGAATCTCCAGAAGGACAGAATATTGGATTAATTACATCTTTATCTGGATATGCTAAAGTAAATGAATATGGATTTATAATGACTCCATACCGTAAAGTTATTGATTCAAAAGTTACAGATGAAATAATATATATGACTGCTGATGAAGAGGATGACTATTATATTTCTCAGGCTACAATTGAAATAAATAATAAAAATGAAATAATAACAGATGAAGTTGTTGCTAGATTAAATGGCGAAAATGTTATTGTTAAAAAAGAATTAATTAACTTTATAGATGTGGCTCCAAGTCAGATAGTATCAATTACAACAAGTTGTATACCATTTTTGGATCATGATGATGCTACTAGAGCATTAATGGGTGCAAACATGCAACGTCAAGCAGTTCCATTATTAAAAACAGAGGCTCCTATAGTAGGAACAGGTGTTGAATATATAGCGGCTCATGATTCAGGAAGTACTATTATCGCTAAAGCTGATGGTATAGTTGAATATGTTGATTCTAAAAAAATTACAGTTAAAAATGCTAAAGGAAAAGACACTTATTATTTAGCTAATTTTGAAAGAAGTAATGCTGCTTCTTGTATAAATCATTCACCTCTAGTTAAAAAAGGTGATGAAGTTAAAATAGGAATGGTAATAGCTGATGGACCAAGTACAGACAATGGAGAACTTGCTTTAGGAAAAAATATGACTATTGCATTTATGACATTTAACGGATTTAACTATGAAGATGCAGTTGTATTAAATGAAAGATTAGTAAAAGATGATGTTTATACTTCTTTACACTTAGAACATTATGATATTGAATGTAGAGATACTAAATTAGGACCTGAAGAAATTACTAGAGATATACCAAATGTTGGTGAAGAAGCACGTAAGAACTTAGATTCTGAAGGTATAATAAGAATTGGTACTGAAGTAAAAGAAGGAGAAATTTTAGTAGGTAAAGTTACTCCAAAGGGAGTTCAAGAATTAACAAGTGAAGAAAAATTACTACATGCTATATTTGGTGAAAAAACTCGTGAAGTTAGAGATACTTCATTAAGAGTTGATCATGGTGCAGATGGTATTATTCATGATATTAAAGTTTATACAAAGGAAAATAACGATGATTTACCAGCAGGTGTTTCAAAAGTTATTCGTGTATATATAATTCAAAAAAGAAAAATTCAAGTAGGAGATAAAATGGCTGGACGTCATGGTAATAAAGGTGTTATTTCATTAATAATACCTGAAGAAGATATGCCATATTTAGAAGATGGCACTCCAGTAGATATTTTGCTTAATCCACAAGGTATTCCTTCACGTATGAATTTAGGACAAGTTTTAGAAATGCATTTAGGAATGGCAGGTAAAAAATTAGGAGTTCATATAGCTACTCCAGTATTTGATGGCGCTACTTTAGAAGAAGTTGAAGAAATGATGGCTGAAGCTAAAATAGATCCAGATGGAAAAACTGTATTATATGATGGACGTACAGGAGAACCTTTTGAAAGTAGAATCAGTGTTGGAGTTATGTATATGATTAAACTACATCATATGGTTCAAGATAAATTACATGCTCGTTCAACTGGTCCATACTCATTAGTAACTCAACAACCTTTAGGTGGAAAAGCACAATTTGGTGGACAAAGATTTGGAGAAATGGAAGTTTGGGCTTTATATG
>CAYTXQ010000053.1:0-4691 GCA_964441535.1 uncultured Muribaculaceae bacterium | reverse complement strand
TATAAAAACTCTTAATAAGGAAACTGAATTACTTAGAAAAATAATAGAAGAAAAACTAAAAGGAGTTTCACTAAAATGAGTAAAGAAGAAATGATTAAAGAAATCAAATTGACCATTGAAAATATGGAAAAAGAAATAATTAAAAAAGAAGAAGAAATAAAGAGACTTTTAAAAGAACTAGCAGATTTAAATGGTGAAACTGAAGATAAAGAAGAAAACTGATTAAAAACTATAATAAATATCTTGCAATTTAAATATATTTATGTTATATTACATTCGAAGAAGCACTTAAAGGTGTTTTTTATTTGAAAAAATTGAGGTGTAGAAATGGAAAAAACTAAGAAAAAAATAGTTAAAAAAGAACCCAAAAAAATAGAATTTAAGAAAGATAGAAAGTTACTTTATACAGGATTATTTTTAATATTATTACAGATATCTTGCTACATAGCTACTGTAAAGACAGGGTTCGCAAGTTCTGTACTAATTTATGATGAATTAAATTTTAGAGCAATTATCTCTTTAATAGGATATTTCAGTTTAGCAATAATAGGTGGAATATCAATAATAGTTTATATATTTAAAGATAAAAAAGAGTTTTTTAAAGAATCTAGACAAGAATTAAAAAAGGTTAAATGGCCTAGCAGAAAAGAAATGGTAACATATGTTCCAGCTACTTTAATATTTTGTTTATTCTTTGGAGCATTTTTCTATATATTGGATTTATTATTTGCTCTAATGAAGGGATGGTTAAATTAATGGAAGATAAATTATGGTATGTCGTTAATACATACAGCGGTCATGAAAGTAAAGTAAAGGAAAAACTTGAAGCCAGAACAGAATCAATGGGAATGCAGGATCATATATTTAGAGTAATTATTCCAGAAACTAAAGAAATAGAAGTGAAAGATGGAGTAAAGAAAGAAAAAATAAAGAAAATGTTTCCAGGATATATTTTAGTAGAAATGATAATGAGTGATGAAGCCTGGTACATTGTTAGAAATACACCAGGAGTAACCGGATTCATTGGATCAAGTGGTAAAGGAGCAAAACCTACTCCACTATTACCTAAAGAGATAGATAATATTTTGATAAATATGGGTATGAGTAGAATGAGTTCTGATAGTGAATTAACAGTTGGTGAAAAAGTAAATATTATCGATGGACCATTTAAAGGATTAACAGGTGTTGTTGATAATATTGATGAAGAAAATCATAGATTAACAGTTTTAATTGATTTGTTTGGACAGGAAACTCCAGTAGAAGTTGAACTATTCCAGGTAAATAAAGTAAATTAAAGTCAAAAAATTGACTTTTTTTTATCTTTTTGCTACAATATAGAACTTGAAAAGAGGGGTTTTGAATGAAAAAGTATTACTTTACTACACCTGTTCAAAAAGATTTATTTAATAATAATTTGTTTGATGAAAAAGAAGCAAGCACTTTTGGTGAAAAAGAAGTTAAAAGATTAATAAAAGAAGATGGAACAAAAAAACATTTATATGGGTATGAAATTAAGCAAAATGGATCATACATAGCTCTTTACATCACTACATGTAAAATATTAAGTAATGTATATAGTTTAAAAGAAATAGATGAATTATCTACTAATCCAGATAATGAAAAACATTTTTTAGATAAAAAAATTGTTGTTTCACATAAATATAATAAAACTATATTTTCACAACCGATTATATTAAATGATGATAAAAAATATATTACACCAATTTATATTGAAAAAGAATTACACGAGTTAATTAACGAAGATGATATAAATTTTATTATAGAATTAACAAGAAAATTTCAAAATTATCATTTTTTAAATAAAAACATAGAGGTATTAGAAGATGCTTTAAGAAAACGTAGTTTCAATAATAAAATGAGTATATCTTTTATGGAAGCTGTATTTGATTTATATTATAGATTAATAATTAATAATTGTGATAGTTCATATATTAATGGATATGGCGCAAAAATAGAATATAATTATAATTCTATGAGAAAATTCGGATTATTTATAAAAGATTATGTTCAAAGAAAACAAAATAAGCAAAAAGAAAAAGAAGAAGAATCTAAACCACTAACTTTAAAATTAGAAAATCCATATAGTCAAATTAAAATGGAAGATTTTTAACAGTAATTATGCTGTTTTTCTTGTAATTAAGTAATTTTTGTGTTAATATCTTACTTGCAGTTATATATTTTTATATAACATTAAGTGGGAGAGAACAGCGGATGCTCGGTACCACTAGCGAAAATATTATTTTATGGAGGTGTTTTTCGTGGCTAAAGAAGTCGTAAAGAAAATAAAGTTACAAATAGTAGCAGGTAAAGCAACTTCTGCACCACCAGTTGGTACAGGCTTAGGACCTCATGGTGTGAATTTACAAGAATTTTGCACAAGATTCAATGAGGCTACTAAAGATAAAATGGGAGATGTAATCCCATGTGAAGTTAGCGTATATGATGATAGAAGCTTTAATTTTGTATTAAAGACTCCACCAGCTGCTTACTTATTAAAGAAAGCTGCTAAACTAACTAAAGGTGGTCCAAAGGGAGCTAACCATGTTGTTGCTACAATAGATAAATTAGATTTAAAAGCTATAGCTGAAACTAAACTACAAGATTTAAATGCATATGATATAGAGCATGCTATGAACATTGTAGAAGGAACTGCTCGTAATATGGGTATAGCTATAAAAGGTGTTAATGATGCTGAACTTGCCGAACAAGAATTAGAAGCTGCTAAAGCTGAAGCTGAAATGGCAAAACGTGCTGAAGAATTAGCAGAACTTGAAAGTGAAGCTAAAGAATTATCAGACAAAGGTAATGAAGTTGAAGTAATAACTGAAAAAGAAGAAGAAAAAGAAAACGAAAAAGAAGAAGAAAATTAAATTTAAATATAATCCGCTAATAAACCACAGTTAGGAGGTAAAAAATGAGAAAATCAGGAAAAAAATATGTGGAAGCTTCTAAAAAGGTAGATGGAAATAAACTATTTACTGTTAAAGAAGCCATTAAGTTAGTTAAAGAAACAACTATTACAAAATTTGATAGTTCAGTAGAAATAGCCATAAAACTTAATGTTGATACTAAGAAAGCTACAGAGCAATTAAGAGGATCTTTAGTATTGCCTAATGGAACAGGAAAGACTAAGAAAATATTAGTTGTTGCTAAAGGTGCTGCTGCAGAATCTGCTAAGAAAGCTGGAGCTGACTATGTAGGTGAAATGGATATGATTACTAAAATCGAAAAAGAAAATTGGTTTGATTTTGATGTAATTGTAGCTACACCAGATATGATGGCTAGTTTAGGTAAATTAGGAAAGATTTTAGGTCCAAAAGGTCTAATGCCAAATCCTAAAACTGGAACTGTAACTTCAAATCCAGAAAAAGCAGTAAAGGATATCAAAAAAGGTATGATTGAATATAAAACTGATACATTTGGTAATGTTCACAGTATTATTGGAAAAGTATCTTTTACTGAAAAAGCACTAGAAGAAAACTTAGTATACTTTGTTAATGAAATTATCAAAGTAAAACCACAGACAATTAAAGGTAATTATATTACTAATATTTCAATCTCATCAACAATGGGGCCTGGAATAAAGATTGATAAAAATTCCTTTGACAATTAATTAATTGTCTTGTATAATAAAAACGAAAAAGAAGTGAACCAAAGACAGTAGGGGCTCAAGAGCTTAATTACCTACCGAGGAAAACTTAAGAACACATTGTTGTTTTTAGCTTTCCTTTTGGAAAGCTTTTTATATATCCCAAAGAGGAGGAAAGATAATGGCAAGTGAAAAAAATCTTAATCTAAAAAAAGAAACAGTTAATGAAATAGTAAATAAGATAAAGAATTCTGAAGCAGTTGTTTTATTTACATATCAAGGTTTAACTGTTGATAATATAAGTAGATTAAGAAGAACCCTAAGACCTGTAGGTGGAGAAGTCAAAGTTTATAAAAACACTCTTTTAAAAAGAGCATTGGAAGAACTTAAAATTGATTTAAATGAATACCTAGAGGGACCAAATGCAATTTTATTTGGTAAGGATATTTTGGAAAGTGTCAAGGCTCTGGCTGAATTTGCTAAGAAAAATGAAAAAGCAGGTATCAGAGTTGGAATTATAAGCGGAGACGTTGCATCTTTAGAAATAATTAAAGAATATGCTGCAATTCCATCAAGAGAAGGATTACTTACAATGTTTGCTGGAGGTCTTATTCAATATCTTAAAGAATTCGCTATTGGATGTGACTTAATAGCCAAACAAAAAGAAGAAAATTAAGAAAGGAAGATATGAAAATGGCAAAAATTAGTACGAAAGATATTATTGAATCTTTAAAAGAAATGACTATTCTTGAAGTAAAGGAACTTGTTGATGCAATGAAAGATGAATTTGGAGTTGATCCAAGTGCTGTAGCAGTTGCTGCTGCTCCTGTTGCTGCAGAGGAAGAAGAAAGTTCTTCTAAAACAGTAGTTCTTAAAGATGCTGGAGCAAGTAAAATATCTGTTATTAAAATAGTTCGTGATGTTACTGGTTTAGGTCTAATTGAAGCTAAGGCTTTAGCTGATAATGGTGGAAATATTAAAGAAAATGTTTCTGTTGAAGAAGCTAATGAATTAAAAGCTAAATTAGAAGAAGCTGGCGCTACTGTAGAATTAGCTTAATAAACTAAGACCTTTAGGTCTT
>CAYTXQ010000052.1:0-4827 GCA_964441535.1 uncultured Muribaculaceae bacterium | reverse complement strand
CTTACAAACAGCAGGATTAAAATCAGGATTATTAATCCCAGTATTATTTTTGCTAATGTAAATTTTGTTTCTTTTTTCTTTTCTTCCATTACAAAAATATCCTTCTATTTTCTTTATTTATTATATCATGTTTTTTTTCATTAAAAAAGTAGAATTTTTTTCTACTTTAAATATCCTATAAATATCATAAATATCATAAATGCAATATATATTAAGTAAGCGATTGTTCCATTAATTCTATCTGACTTAGATACTTTTTCAGAAACACCTACTGACATAGATAATAAGAAACCTCCTATTAAACCTCCTATGTGATTAAATATATCAATATTAGTAATTAATAAACCTAAAAATAAATTAATTAATATTACAGGTAGTATTTGATTTTTTATAGAGTCTCCTAATTGGAATCTATAATAATATCCAAAATATAATAAAGCTCCTAAAAGTCCAAATATAGCACCACTTGCTCCTACACCTACTGAAGTATTTAAGACATTAGATAATAAATTACCAGTTATAGCAGAGCCTAAATAAACAATAGCAAATCTTTTAGAGCCTATATAGTTTTCTAATTGAGTTCCCAGTATATAAAGAGCATACATATTAAGAAATAAGTGTAGTATTCCACAATGTAGAAATGCTGCTGTAATAATTCTATAGACTTCACCACTTCTAAATAATGGACCATAATTAGCACCAAAAGCTAATAGTGTACCTATATCTGTACTTCCTTTTCCAAAAATATACATTAGTAAAAACATAATAATATTTAATGAAATTATTACATGTGTAATTATTGTCTTTTTTGGTGAAAATATCTTTTCAATTTTCTTATTTTCTTCTTCTGTTTTTTTATTTATATCTTTAGTAACATTCAAAACTAAATCTAAACCATCTACATTTTTTAATAACAAGTCATCCATTTGAGGAAAAGTATTTTTTAAAATATTATTATTTTTAATATCTTTAACAGATTTAATTTCTATTGAATTAATGTTTTTTTCCTCATATATATTTATATCATCATTTAAATCTAAAAATATGTTTAAGACATTTATAGAAAAGGAATATGTCTTTCTTTTTATCTGCTTCATTATAGATTTCATTTTTATTAAATCAAAATGATATTGTTCATTATTGTGAACATGATTTGAATTTATTCTTATAATTCTATAAGGACCTTCAGTATTTTCTAACCATATTTCATCCTTGGCTCCCCTAATAACTATGGGAGTATAGTTTTCTTTTGTGATAAAATAATGAGTTAATTTTACTATAATTTCATCTTTTTTGCTTATTGCTACTGTACTCATATTTTTTCTCCTAACGCTTTATATTTTATAATCTTTTTAAGAAATAGTAAAGTATATACTATTTCGCTTCATACCAGTTTACACCAAAATCTATTTCAACTTTTAAAGGTGCTTTTAAATCATATATGTTTTCCATTATGTCTTTTATTAACTTTTCTATTTTATCTTTTTCATTATCTATTACATCAAATACAAGTTCATCATGTACCTGTAATAACATTTTACTTTTTAAGTTTTCTTTTCTAAAAGCTTCATTAATCTTAATCATAGCCATTTTTAAAATATCTGCACCAGTACCTTGAATTGGTGTATTTAAAGCTATTCTTTCTCCAGCATTTCTAATAGCATATACATTAGAAGTTAATTCATCTATATTTCTTTTTCTATTAAATAGAGTTCTTACATATCCTTGCTCTTTAGCTTCATTTATTATATTATCCATATATACTTTTACACTAGGATATAAGTCAAAATATTTTTGTATTAAACCAGATGCCTCTGTAGTTGATATTTCTAGATTTTCTCCTAGACCAAAACCACTTATACCATATACTATTCCAAATATAACTGCTTTGGCTGTTCTTCTTTGCTTTTTAGTAACATCTTTTTCCATAACTCCAAATATATCAGAAGCCACTGCTGTATGTATGTCTTTTCCTTCTTTAAATGCATCTATAAGTTCTTTAGAATTAGATATATGAGCTAATATTCTTAATTCTATTTGAGAATAGTCAGCACTTACAAATATATCATTACACGGAATAAAAGCCTTTCTTATTTTTCTTCCTTCTTCATCTCTTGTTGGAATATTCTGCATATTAGGTTCAACTGAAGATAATCTGCCAGTCCTAGTTAAATTCTGTTTATAAATAGTATGTATTTTACCATCAGGATATATGGCATTTTCTAATCCTTCTAAATAAGTACTATATATTTTAGTGATATTTCTATACTCTACTATCTTTTCTATAATAGGATGAACTCTTAATAATTTAATCAAAATCTTATTATCAGTACTATATGTTTTATCTTTTTTATTAGGATAAGGTAACCCCATTGTATTAAACAGAACATCACTTAATTGTTTAGGACTGGAAACATTAAAGTTAACTCCTGCCATATCACATATCTCTTTTGTGCATATATCTATTTTAGCCTCATAAGTATCTTTCATTTCATTTAATATGTTTTTATCTACCTTTATACCATTATACTCCATATCTGCTAAAACACTAATTAATGGCATTTCTATGTCCATCATTAGTTCAAACATACTCTCAAGTTTTAATCTTTTAATGTAGTCATCTCTAGTATCAAATATATATTCTGCTTTAGAAACAACCATTTTTTTAATATCTTCAAAATCACTCTTTTTTGCAACATCATAGAACATAACTTCATAATCATTATTATTCATTAAATAAGCTAGATCATCATTTTTAATATTATTATTTAATAAATAAGCAGCTATCATTAAATCAAAATTAACATTATTTATAGTTTTATTATCAAGTAATACTATATTTTTTTTGTTATCAAAAGTATATTTTAATACACTATCAATTTTATCTATAGCTTTTTCTACCAATTCATTTTTAATGTAATATATAATATCCTTAGTACATATAGCCATTCCTAATATTTTACCTTTATGATAATTTTCTTCATCGCATTCTATGTAAAAAGAACATATATTTTCTACTTTTAATTCTTCTATATTTTCTATTTCAATTATTTTTTTATTAATTCTTTCCTTATTTTTAATGTTTTCTTTCATAAAAGAATAGAATTCTAAATTTTCATATATTGTTTGTAATTTTTCATTATCCTGTTTTCTTATAATTGTTTTTTCTAAATCATTATCTATAGGAACTTCATTATATATAGTTGCTAAATCTTTACTAAAGAAAGCATTTTCTTTGTCATTTATTAACTTTTCTTTTAATTTACCTTTAATATCATCAATATTTTTATATAATTCTTCAATTGTTTTATATTTTTGTATCAATGTTAATGCTGTTTTTTCACCTACTCCTTTTACTCCAGGTATATTATCTGAATGATCTCCAGCTAAAGCCTTTAAATCAATTATATGTATAGGTTCAAAACCATAATCATCATAAAAAGTTTTTTCATTATATCTTATAAAACCTTTTTGTTTTAATAATTTAACATCTATTTCTTTATTTATTAATTGTAATAAATCCTTATCAGAAGAAATAATAGTAGCATCAAAAAGAGGATCTTCTAATGCTATTTTAGATAAAGTTCCAATAATATCATCTGCTTCATAATTGTCTACTTCCATATGACAAATTCCTAAAGCATCTAATAAATCTCTTACTATTTCCATCTGACTTTTTAATTCAAAAGGCATTTCAAGTCTTCCAGCCTTATAATCTTTATATTTATCCGTTCTAAAGTTTTTACCAATATCAAAAGCCACTACCATATATGTAGGTTTCTCTTCAACTATAATTTTATTTAACATAGTGATAAAACCATATAATGCATTTGTTGGAAATCCTTTAGAATTTTTCATCATATTTCCGGTATATGCAGTAGCAAAATAACTTCTAAACATTAAATTATTACCATCTATTAATATCAGCTTTTTCATAATATCACCAATTTAATTATACCATAATTAATATAATTTAAAAAAATATTTTAATACAAAAAAGAACCTTGAAGATTCTTACTTATTATTAATTTTTCTAAATATTATTTGAGGATCATCTTGTGTTTTATCTGTTATTTTTAATCCAGATAAATTCATTTTATGTACACTTATATATTTTGGTATATTTTTAATACTTAAACTAGATTTTGATTTCAAATATAATAATTTTAATATTTGGTCGATATTTTCATATCTATCCAATAAATTTAATTTAAATGAATTTAAAATCTTTTCTTTATATCTATTAAATACTTCCTGACTAATAGAAGAAATATTATTTTCTTTTGTAAAATTTGCTAAATATTCTAAATATTGATAATCTTTTCCTTCAATCTTTTGAATTATTGAATATAGAGGTATTAAATCATATAAAAAATAACTATTTATATATTCATCTTCTGTTTTTCTAGAAATAACAAATTTAATTATTTTTTTATCATTAATTATTTGATTTTCTGATGCTGTAAAAGATTCCTTTTCTTCATCTATTTCCACATGAGGACTTACAGATAAAATCATATCCATAATTTCACTTAAATCTTCGTTAATTTCCAGTTCGTATAAACATGCGTTGTCGCCTTCCAAATTAATAAATATTCTTTCCATAACAAACCCTCTTTTACTAACATTTAATTTACTATATTTTAAAATTTTCCTGTTAATCTTTTTGCTAATCTTATAAATGGATTAGGTTCAAAATATTCTTGAAACTCCTCACTAAATGTTTTTGATATACTACCAGGTGGTCTGTAACCTAATACTGACTCAATTAGTTCTATTTGACTTTTTGAATCCATTTCTGATAATTCTTCATATGTTATACCAAAT
>CAYTXQ010000051.1:0-4979 GCA_964441535.1 uncultured Muribaculaceae bacterium | reverse complement strand
AAATATGTGGTTTATTATAAATTTACTATTAATGGTAATTATGGATCTGATGTTACTGTAGAAGATACATATTCTTTTGCAAATTATGAAAATACAAATTCTAAAATAAATTTACAATATATATTACTTAATAATGGAAAAGTATATCATTATTTAACTGAGATTGTTGGTGACAAAGATGACTCCATTAGAGTATCAGATACAAAGTTAAACGAATTAACTGGACTTCCAGGAAAAGTAAAAAGAATAAAATCGGTAAACTTTTCTACAGGAGAATCATATGATCAAATATTAATTATGGAAGATGGCAGTTCTTATGATTTGTATATGGGAGAAAACAATAAATTAGAACTTAGAAAAAATGAGGAATTATCAAAATATAAAATAGATAATATTATAAATTATGAGAGTGCATGTGAAAATGGCTATACTTATAAAGTTATATTAAAGGATGGAATTATATTAGAAAAAACAATAAAATAATCAAATACAGTTTTACTACTGTATTTTTGTTTACAATAAGTTATGTAAATATCATAAAAATTAATTTAAATCTTATATTTTTTATGTTATTTTAATTTTAGAAAAGAGGAAGAAAAATTATGGAAGAAAAAAAGAAAATAAATCCAGTAATTATAATATTAGTTGTATTATTACTATCAGGAGTATTAGGTTACATTGGATATAATGAATTTATAGCGAAGAATAATACTACAAAAGAAAATGAAAAAGAAAACAATAATAAAGAAGAAACTACTGAGGAAAAAGAAAATAATTATAATACAGATTTGACAGCATCTCAAGCATTAGATCTTGTAAAAGAAAAACATTCAGATTTAAAGGAACTTTTAGATATAAATGATTATAACAGCAAAACATTTAAAATTAATGCAAAGAAAATGGAAAATTTAATATATACTTCTTTAATAAATTCTATGATTTTGGAATATGATGGTAATTATTATATTTTATCTTCAGATAAATTAAATAATATTGAAGTTTTTTCTTCTATAAGTACTACAGATGTAGCTAAAGAAGATTATGAAGTATTATCATATAGTGACAAAACAATTGTTGCTAAAATTAGCCATACAGAAATGGGGAATACTACACCTTCATCTACATATATTTTTGTATTAATAAAAGATTCAAATAATTGGAAAATAGCAGTATTTTAATAAAAACACTTGATTAATCAAATACAGTTTTACTACTGTATTTTTTATATGTTATAATTAGTTAGGTGAAATGTATGGAAAAAGATGATATTATCTTTAATAGAATGAATAAAACAAATAACTATAGTTCCAAATATGCAACTTTAAATAGTGATGCTAAAAGACTTGTTGAAGAAGATGAAGATATACGTCCTATATTTTTTCATGATATAGATAGAATTCTTTATACTTTATCTTTTTCAAGATATTTAGATAAAACTCAAGTATTTAGTATTAAGGAAAATGATCATATAAGTAGAAGGATGATGCACGTTCAATTTGTTAGTAAGATAGCAAGAACAATTGGAAGAGCCTTAGGATTAAATGAGGATTTAATAGAGGCAGCTTCTTTAGGACATGATTTAGGTCATACTCCTTTAGGACATGCTGGAGAATATATATTAAATAAGATAAGTTTAGAAAACAATGAGGGTTATTTTAATCATAATGTTCAGAGTGTGAGAGCCTTAATGAATATTGAAAACTATGGTAAAGGAGTAAATTTATCTATTCAAACTTTAGATGCAATATTATGCCATAACGGAGAATTTTTATCTAATAAATTAACTTATGTAAAAAAGACTGAAAAAGAATTCTTAGAGGAATATTATGATACTTATAAAAATAAAGATAGAATTAAATCATTAAAACCTATGACATTAGAAGGTTGTGTAGTTCGTATATGTGATATTATTGGTTATCTTGGAAGAGATATAGAAGATGCTTTAAGATTAAAATTAATAAAAGTAGAAGATATACCTAAAGATATAAAAGAAGTTTTAGGTACTAAAAATAGAGAAATAATATCTAAGATAACAAATGATATTATAGATAATAGTTTTGACAAGCCTTACATAGAAATGTCAGAAAAAGTATATAGAGCAGTAAAAGAGTTAAAAGATTTTAATTATCATAATATTTATTTAAAAGCAAATAGTGAAGAAGAGATGAATAATTATGAAAAAATGTTTAGAGAATTATTTGATGTTTTATTAAAGCAATTAGAAAGTGAAGATTCTAATAGTGATTTTATTAATTCATATTTAAAGAATTTAAGTGAGTATTATAACAATAATAGTAATGCTAGAAAAGTAATAGATTATATTTCTGGTATGACTGATAATTTTTTTGTAAAACAATATGAAAAATATGTTATAAAAAATAGATAATTTTTAATATGTTAGATATAATAATTAATGTATGAGGTGAATTATGGAATATAAAAGTTATAAAAGTGATGCTTATAATATTCATACTATAAAAACTGATAAGTTTAAAACATGTCAGATAGAAATAGTTTTTAGGAATAACATTGTTAGAGATGAACTATGTAAAAGATCAATGTTAGTTGATATATTAAATGAATCTACTAAAAAATATCCTAATAAGAGAAGTATAATTCTTGAAGAAAAAAGATTATATAATTCAAATATTTATGCTGTATCAAGTAAATTAGGTAATAATATTTTAACATCTTTTGTTATAGATTTTATAAATCCAAAATATTGTGATAAAAAGATGTTTAAAGAATTAATGGAACTAGCGAGTGAAATAATATTAAATCCTAATATTGTAGATAATGGATTTAATAAAAGAGAATTTAATATAGTAAAAAACATTTTAAAATCAGATATATTATCATTAAAAGAAAATCCTAAGGCATTTTCTTTTAATAGAGCATTAACTTTAATGGATGAGACTTCTCCAGTTTCTTTTAATATAGAGGGTACTATAGAAGATCTTGAAATAGTTACACCTCAAAATTTATATGAACAATATAAAAATATATTGGAAAAAGATTTATGTGATATTTTTGTTATTGGTAATTTAGATATGGATGAAATTGTAAAAACTATAAAAGATAAATTTAAATTAAGAGTAATAAAAGATCATAAAATAGAAAACTATTCTAAAGTTAATTCTAGAAAAAAACCTTTAACGGTAAAAGAAACTGGCGATTACACTCAAGGACAGTTAGTTATGATATATAATTTAAATAATCTAACGGATAAAGAAAAAGATACTACGATAAGAATGTATGACTATTTGTTAGGAAATGGTTCTTTAGAAACAAAATTATATAAATATTTAAGACAGGATAAGTCGTTATGTTATAATACTTCAAGTTATTATCAGAAATATGATCAAATATTAATAGTGTATGCTGGTATTAATGCTTCTGGATATAATGAGGCATTAAAACAAGTAAATAAATCATTTAAAGAAATGTCTAAAGGCAATTTTACTGATGAAGAATTTAAAAATGCTAAAACTGCATTAATTGAAAGATTAAAATTATCTATAGACAGTAAAGTTGGTTTATTAAGCAACTTACAATTTAAAGTGTTTGATAATCTTAAAGATATAGATACAAGAATAAAAGATATTAATGATGTTAAAGTTGAAGACTTAATTAACTTATCTAAGAAAATAAAATTAAATACAATTTATTTTCTAAGTGGAGGTAAGTAATATGAAAAAGATAAGAATAGAAGATGTTGAAGAATTAGCTTATTATGATGTATGTGAAAATGGACTTGAAATATTTATACTGCCTAATTACAATGTTGAAAAATTCTATATTACTTTAAATATAAGATATGGTTCAGTATGTACAGAATTTAAACATAAAAAAGATAAAACATATACAAAAGTTCCTAATGGTATAGCACACTTTTTAGAGCATCAAATGTTTTATGAACCTGATGGAACTTCTGCTCATGAAAAATTTGATAAATTAGGGTCTTATATAAATGCAGGTACTTCTTTTGATTATACTGCTTATGAAGTAAGAGGAACTAATAAACTAGAAGAGAATATTAATTATCTTCTAGACTATGTAAATACTCCCTATTTTATTTCAAAAAATGTTAACAAGGAAAAGGGAATAATAGTAGAAGAAATAAAGATGTATGAAGACAGACCATATGTAAAAGGGTACTATACATTAATGAATAATATATTTTCAAAAAGTAATTATAGATATTTAATAAGTGGAGTTGAAAAAGAAGTAAGAAGGACTACTTCAAAACAAATACAGAAAGTATATGATTATTTCTATCATCCTCAAAATATGTATATTGTAATAACTGGAAATATAGATCCTGTTAAAACTGTTGCAATTATAAAACAAAATCAGGATAGTAAAGAATTCTCTGACTATAATAAACCTATTATCAAAAAAATTCACGAACCGGAATCAGTAAAAAAGAAATATGAAGAACTGGAACTTAATGTTGAATATCCTAAAGTTAGTATAGGAATTAAAATCCCAAAAAGTAAATTTAAAAAAGAAGAAATAAAAAATGATAGACATATTATTATGTTAAATGCTTTGTTAAATGAAAATTTTGGTAGTTACAGTTTTCTTAATGAAGAATTAAAAGAATCAGAATTAATAACATCATCTGTTGTTGCTGGAATTAATATTTATGGAGATTATATAGTATTATCTTTAGTAACAGAAACTAAATATCCTGATGAGGTTATTAACAAGTTAAAAGAAAAATTATATAATTTGGAATATACTAATGAAGATTTAGATAGATTGAAAAGATCTAAAAAAGCATCAAGAATAAAATTATTTGAAAATATTATGGGTGTAAATGAAAATATAGCAGATAGTGTTTTATATACTAAAAAAATAGATACTACTTATATAAAAACAGTAAATTCTATAAAACTTTCTGATATAAATAATATAAAAAGAGTAATTGATTTAAAAAATTCTTCAATATTAATAATTAATCCAATAAAAAAGAA
>CAYTXQ010000050.1:0-5241 GCA_964441535.1 uncultured Muribaculaceae bacterium | reverse complement strand
TTCTATTTGACTTTTTGAATCCATTTCTGATAATTCTTCATATGTTATACCAAATGTTTTTAATATCTTTGATTTTATATCTTCGTTTAATTCATAACCTAACCATTTCAAATTATTAATTTCAGAACTTTTTACTTCATTTTCTATCATATATTTTTCCTATTTCAATTTTTTATTTAATTTTTGACTATTCAAAGAATCAAAATGAAATCCAAAATAATTAGACATACTACTTAAACAATGATGTTTTTGTTCAATTTCTTCTTTACTTGATTCGTTGTATACAATTCCTAAATTACTTGTTTTTATTATCTGATTTACCATGTAAACCTTTTTTCCAAATAACAACTTTTCTAGTTTTAATAATTCCATTCTAACAACACTTTCATTACAATTATTTAAATGTTCGTTAATTATAGTACTTATATTAATAATTTTATAATTATATCCATCAATTTTTTCTAATTCTATTAAAGTAATAGCATTTCCATCACTAGAATTAACTAATAATTTTAATGTATTATTATCAAATGATTCAACTAAACACATTATATTATTAAAATCTAAGTCAATTAAATCTTCTACAACTTTTGTTTTCTTTTTAAGTCTATCTTTTACTACATATTCTTCTTCTAATATTTCATGAATAGCACTCTTCATTTCTTCATGAATATCTTGATTTTCTAATAACATTTTATTAACTAAATATTCTGTTATTCCTATAAATTTTAAAAATTCATCTTCTGAAAAAGTAATATTAACTATTTCGTCATTATTTAAAATTAAAGTATAACGTTTATCTTTAAAAATTATTTCATATTTTTCTGAAGCAAACTTAAAATTATCTACTAATTTATTGTTATTTATTCTTCTTCTTGATTCTTTTTTTTCTTCCATTATTTTTCTTCTCCATTAAAATTGTTGTTTTTGTATTGAAGAGTTAAATTTTTTGAGTTCGGATCTAAATTAAATCCATAATGCACTGATAGATTATTTAAAACTTCCATCATATATTGTCTCATTGGATAAGTTATATTTTCTACCTTACGTTCATCTTTTTTTGTCCTAGAAATAGCTTTTACACTAAATAAATCTTTTCCATTTAAGAAATTTTTTAAATCTTCATTTTTTATATCAGAAATATTAAATTCGTTTTCATTTTCAGTTGGTTCTAAAGTAGCAATACTATAAAATTCTTCTTCTGAAGTTCTTACTGGATTAATAGATCTAATTAATATACACAAATCTTCATCTAAAGTTACTACTCCTAAAATATCATAAAATTTTAATGCTGTTAAATTAGAAATAGCATTGCTTCTATTTCTAAATCTTTTTAAATCAATTTCTTTATTTTCAGATATTAAATAATTCATAATTAAATTAAAATCTATTCTTGGAAATTCTTTACATAAAATTTCTAAAAGTTTTTGATTTTTTATACCTACTATATCAAAAAAACATTCTTTTGGTAATTTAATAGTAATTTCTCTATTATTATTTAAAATAAAATTATAATCTGCATTGTATAATATACTTTCATACTTATTAATAGCATTTTGAAATTTACCAATTAAATTGGAATATTCCACTCTTTTTTCTAATAATTCTCTTTCTTTATTATTTTTCATAGCAAACCCTCCTAAAATTAATGTTTATTTTAACACAATAATAAATTTAGTCAAGAAATATTACATATGTCTTCTATTTTTACTAATAATCTCAATATCTTCTGTTAATTGTTTAATTCTTTCTATTATTCTTCTTGCCTTTACTTTCTCTGTATTATTCTTAATTATAGAAAGATGTATTTCTAATTCTTCTATATTTAAGTTAGAAGTTATAAATGTCACTAAATTATTATCCATTCTATGTTGAAGAATGGTTCCTAATATTTCATCTCTACTCCAAGATGTAACACTTTCCGCTCCTAAATCATCAATTAATAAAATATCAGAATTAATAATTTCATCTAAATATTCTTTATATCCTGTATCAAATAATTCTTTTAATTTTCTTAATAATTCTGGAAAATAAACTACTACTATATCTATATTTTTCTTTGATAATTCATTAAGCATAGCAGCAATTAAATATGTTTTACCACACCCAAAATTTCCATGTAAGTATAAACCTTTCATATTCTTTTTTAGTTCATAGTTATCATAAAAATCTTTTAACCATTTAATTACTTTAGTTCTTTTAGAATCATTTATATCTATATCCTTCATCGAAGCATTTTTTATTTCTAAAGGAATTTCATAATATTTAGCTCTATTATCTATTTCTAATTCTTTTTTCTTATATTTACATGCAACATAAGAAAAAACTAATTTTTCTTCTTCTATTTTAGGATAATTAACATAACCTTCAACTTTATTCTTACACACGCATAAAGATTTACAAGCTTTACAATGAGATAACTCCTCTACGGTATTTTCCAATTTAGAAGTATATTTATAAGCGATACTTTCTTTTATTTTAAGATTATTTATAAGATTTTTGAATTTTTCATCTTTCAATGCTACCGCATATTCCTTTTTTAAATTACTGTCTAAATTTTTGAATCCCATATTATTTAATTCGTTTTTTACTATATTCATACACTTCACCTAAAATCTTTTAATAGAGTTTCTAATTCTATTCTTTCTTCTTCAGATACTTCTTCTTTCTCTATATTTTCATTGAACCATACTGGAATCTTTTCCTCTTTTACAGAAACTTTTTTATGTTTCTTTTTATGTTCTTTTTCTGCTAAAGACATGGCATCTTTTGCAGTTTCTACTCCACTTCTTTTCCACTGACCTGCTATTGTTTCTATATAAGCCTGATTTAATTTATTATTATTTATTTTTAGTACATAATCTATTAAAACATTTACTACAGCAGGTTTTAATTCCTGATCTACAATCAAACTTTCAAGTAATTTAACATCTCTTGCAGTAGGATTTCCTCCTTTATATTTACTTCTTAAAAAGTCATAAGGAGAAGTGTTTTCAAATACATATAATATTTTTCCTCTTTTAGAACTGTCTCCATCTGGATTTTTTAAATATTCAGGCTGAGTTCTATAAATTAATGTAGGTAATGAACCATTATTATTGTACTGATAATATTTCCTAGTATTTTTTCTTAATTCATCTTTATCTATATAGCCATTTTCATTTATAACTATTCTTATTAATTCACTCATTTTTAAAGAGTCTAAATTATATAAAAATGCTAAATTATTTATTAATTCTTTTATTTTTCTATTAAATGTTTTTTCATTTACTAATCCTTTAGGAAGAGAGGATACAATAAAATCAAAATCAATTACATCTACTGCCGATACTGGTAAAGTAGTTCTATTTATAACATTGTTATTTACTATTTCAGATTCATTAGTACTTACTGATTTATATATTTCATTAAAACTTACTGTAATATCTTTAAAATCTTTTATAGGATAATTAATACTTTCATATGTTTTTTTCAAATTATCATATTCTTCTTTTCCAATATTGTTATAAAGTATTACATTAAATACTGGATGACTAAAAAATTCATAAGCACTTAAAGGAGCATATAATTCATATACATAGTGATTTAAGTTTCCTTCTTTAACATAAGTCTTAATAAGCCCAAAGGCTTCTAAAGAAACTCTTGCTAATTTAATACTTTCTAAATTGCTTTTTAATAATGACATTAAATGATGATGTGTATAATCTGTACTAATAAGTTCTAAAGATTTTAAATCTTTCCATAAAGAAAAATATAAATTTAAAGGTAATGACCCTAGAACAGGTCCATATAACGCTATTAGATTATCTCTATCCACATTAGTTAATACTGATTTATTCACAACAGTATAAATATCTGCTGGCAAAAGAGTAATTTCTTTCATACTATCACACCAATCTAATAGTATTATAAATTATATTTTAACTTATAACAAGAAAAAAGCCTAAATAATATTAATATAATTATTTATTTGATCTATTATTCTTTTATTATTCTTTAAAGCATATAAAGAAGATATCGTTACTCCGTTAACTAAATAGTTTAATCTAAAAACTGAATGAATTACATATGACTTATTATTATAATCACCTATATACATCATTACATGACCATCAGTAAATAATAATGACCCTATTTTTAATTTATTTAAGAAATTCTTATCCATTGAATTATTTTTTATTAAAGATTGATTTTTACTATCTCTAGGAAGATTAATACCAAAAGTACTATATACATTTAATATTAAATTAGAACAGTCATTACCTCCCCATATATAAGGTTCTCCTAGCATCTTAAAAGATTGAATAATTAAGTTATTTGTAGTGTATGGAAGATAATCTTTATTAAAATATTTATCTTTCCTAACATGCTTATAAAAGTACATAGGATTACCTTTATAATCTCTATCAATTATTTTTAACAAATAAAATCTATTAGTTTCTTTTTTTATAGGAATTTTCACTCCCATAGTAAGTAAATATAAATTATCAAGCATAATTTTATTTTCAGTTACTATAACAAAATCTTTTGAATTAACATAATCATTCATTTCTTCTTCTAATACTTTAACTACATTATTTTTTAATATCCATCCCTTGTAATTAGAACTTTCTACATAAAACCATTCATCTTCTTCATCAAGAATTACTACTCCAGTACCATATTTAAAAGTTGTTAATAAATTTTTATCTAGAATATTACCATCAGGATTATTAGAAGGATATTTTCTTACTTCACTTTGTTTAATAACTATACCATAACTTATTATATTATCTTCTTTAGTTAAATCGTATAAACATAATTCATCTTTTCTAATAGAATTATTAAATTCTTCTATTTCTTCTGGAATGAGAATTATTTCATTATCTGTATTCCAAAATTCAGGTTTAAACATATATTCATTTACACCTGGAGTTAATATGTTGTTGCCATTTTTTACTTGTTTAACATTACTAAAATTAACCATTCTTTTTCTAATAAATAAAACTGCTACTACAAAAAATAAAAATATAATTACTTCTTGCATATAATCACCCATTTAATTATATGCAATAAAAAAACTGCATAGCAGTATTTTAAATTTTTTGGTAACTCGTATGGGATTTGAACCCATGTATACTGCCTTGAGAGGGCAGCGTGTTAAACCACTTCACCAACGAGTCAAAATTAATAAATCCATTATACTATAATAAACTATTTTTTTCTATAAAAAGTAATTAAATTTATATTAAATTTATATTT
>CAYTXQ010000049.1:0-5249 GCA_964441535.1 uncultured Muribaculaceae bacterium | reverse complement strand
TTTTATTACTTTCTTTTCTATTCTAGAAATATATGACTGACTTATTCCTAACATTTCAGCAACTTCTTTTTGTGTATATTCTTGGGTATTATTAAGTCCATATCTTAATACCATTATCTGTTTTTCTCTACCCTCTAATTTATTAATCTCATCAGATAGTAAATTTCTATCCATTTTGTCTTCAAATTCTTTAGTTACTACATCATTAGTAGTACCAAGTATATCTTCTAATCTTAATTCATTACCTTCAGCATCATAATTAAGAGCATCTTCTAAAGATATTTCTCCTTTTTTATTTTTATTCTTTCTTAAAAACATTAATATTTCATTTGATATACATCTTGAAGCATATGTAGCAAGTTTAATTTCCTTATCTATCTTATAAGTATTAACTCCTTTAATTAAACCAACTGATCCTATACTTACTAAATCTTCGATATCAAATCCAGTATTTTCATATTTTTTAGCTAAAAATACTACTAATCTTAAATTATGTTCAATTAATTTATTTCTAGCCTCTATATCTCCTTTTTTAGATTTTATAAGATAACTAAGTTCTTCTTCTTTTGATAAAGGAGGTGGTAATTTATCTGTACTACCAACATAAAAACAATTATTATATTTACTTTTTAAAAATTTTATTATTTCCAATATTAATTTCATTTTAATCCCTCCATAAGTTCATTATTTAAAATACACTTTATTCCATCCATATTAAATTTAAAATTAGAAAGCCCTACTAAAACTTTATTACTTTCTTTACCATTTATTACTACTTTTTCTACTTTAACACATTTTAATATTCCATTATTATTTAAAGATTTATATGGCACTATTATAAATTTATCTATTTTAATTCCTTTTAGCATTTCTTTTTCCAAAAGAATTATAGGTTTATTAAAATATGGATCTTTTAAGTTATTTCCTGTATCTAAATATCCATTTACTTCTATTACTCTATTATTTAAATAAATTTCAGTTTTATAATAATTACTGTAATTTAATTTGAGTTTTCTATTTTGTTTTATATATAAATATAAAATTATTGGAGAACTTACTATTAATACAATAAAATTAATACTTAAACCATTATTATAAAATATTAATCCTTCGTTTTTATAACTGAATTCTAGATTTAGAAAGTATAGAAAACCTCCTAAAATAATACTTACTATATATAAATATCCAATATTATTAATAGTATATTTTTTATCTTTATAACCAAATGTTACTAATATCATAATAATACTTATTATTATTTTAAATAAAAATAAAGATAAACTAGATATTTTTATAAATAATAAAAATATACTTAGACTACCTACTAACGCTCCAAGAAATATTCTTTTTAAAGACATATTCCTTTTTAATACTATGTTAACTATCAACAATAGTATTGAATCAAAAAAGAAATTTAAAAAGAATATTAAATCTAAGTATATTATCATAAGCTTCACCTATACCATTATAAAAAAAAGACACAAGATTTTGTGTCGATTTATAGTTTGTTTTTAATAATCGTCTCTATTTCTTAAAAATGAAGGTAAATCAATTTCATCATCTACTTCTTCTCTTTTTGTTCTACTTACTTTATTATATTCATCATATAAAGGTTCTTCACTATTATCAAAACCGGTTGCTATAACTGTAACTATTACTTCATCATTTAAGTTTTCATTTATAACTGCACCAAATATAGTGTTTATATCTGTATTAGCAGCAGCTCTTACTACATCTGCAGCATCTTCTGCTTCAAATAATGTAAGTGAACTACCTCCTGTTATATTAACAATTGCATCTGAAGCACCTGTTATTGATGTTTCTAGTAATGGACTTGATACTGCTTGTTTAGCCGCTTCAATTGCTCTATTTTCACCTGTACCCAAACCTATACCTATAAGAGCATTACCTCTATTTTGCATAACTGCCTTAACATCTGCAAAATCTAAGTTAACTAATCCTGATACAGCTATTAAATCACTTATTGACTGAACTCCTCTATGTAATACATTATCAACTTCTCTAAATGCTTCCATCATAGGAGTAGATTTATCTATTATATCTCTTAATCTATCATTTGGTATAACTATTAAAGTATCAACATGTTTCTTTAATTCTTCTAAACCCATAAGTGCTTGTTCGGTTCTTCTTTTTCCTTCAAATCTAAATGGTTTAGTAACTATTGCTACTGTTAAAGCACCTATTTCTTGAGCAATCTGTGCTACAATTGGAGCAGCACCAGTACCAGTTCCTCCACCAAGACCACAAGTAATAAATACCATGTCAGCATCTTTTAATACAGCTTCGATATCTTCTCTACTTTCCATTGCAGCATTTTTACCTATTTCAGGATTTGCACCAGCACCTAATCCATTAGTAATAGTTGCACCTAATTGTAATTTGTTTTTACAAGGACTGCTATTTAAAACCTGTAGATCTGTATTTGCTACAATAAATTCTACACCTTTTACTCCTGATTCAATCATTCTATTGACAGCGTTACATCCTCCGCCACCAACACCAATAACTTTAATTTTTGCTATTTGATCCATTTCTAATCCAAACACGTTACACTCTCCTTAATTATCAAAAAAATATCCAAATATTTTACCTAAAAATGAATTAGATGATATATTTACTCTTCTTCCAGAAGAAACTAAATCTTGCAATTCATCTTTATTAAACATTGTAAATTCTTTATCTCTTAATTCCAATTTACTATTGAAATATTTTATCATACCCGCTGCTGAACTATATTTATTATTTCTAACTCCAAGTTCATTCATGCGACCTATAGAAGTATTTTTATTAAATGTTTCATCTAATAATAACTGAAAATCTTGTATCTCAGTCAATCCTCCTGAGAATATTATATAACTAATTTCCTTTTTTGTTAAGTGATTTATTTCTTTTTTAATTAAATTAAGCGTTTCTTCTAATCTACTCATAACTATTTCAGTAATTTCATACTGATTTATTTTAATCTTTTCTCCTAATTTATTAGTTACTTCTTCATACTCATTTGGCTGAGCTAGTCTTTTATGAGCAAGGGCTAATTTTTCTTTTAAAAATCTTGTATCTATTTTATTTGTTTTATATATAAATGATAAATCATTATCAACATTTATACTTCCTATATCTAATTCTTTTACATTAGTAAGTACTCCTTTATTAAATACCGATAAAGTAGTTATATCTTCTCCAATATTTATAATTATTCCGGTAGTATCATCAGTATCTTCATTTCTAAACTGATAATAATCTCCTAAAGGACATAAACATACATCTACAACTTGCACTCCTATTTTTTCTAAACAGGATATTATAGGATACGTATCTTTTTTAAATGCAGTTATTACTACTGATTTTATACTTAATCTATCTGCTATCATATTTTTAGGATCATTAACTTTTTCTTCATCATTGATTATATATTCTACAGGAATAGCAGTAACTAATTCTCTTGTATCAACAATTTTATTATAAACTGATGCCTGAATAGCTCTTACTATATCAGATCCTCCAATTAATTTATCAGGATTTGTTATAGTAGTACTCCCTGTTTCTAATTTAAATTCTAAATCTTTAGTAGGTACATTTAATATAACTTTATTTACAGGAAGACCCATTAAATCTGTTATCTTTTTAAAACCTTCTTTTAATGAAGTTATTACTTCTTCAGAATTTATTACTAAACCCTTTTTTATACCTTTGCATGGTGTGTCAGAAACAGCTAATATATTAAATTTATCTTTATTTATTTCACCAACAACTATTTTTATCGAGTTGGAACCAACATCGACTCCAGTCATTATTTTTCTCATCTTAACACTCCTATATTATATAAATAATTATACAATATATAGATATAAAAGTCCAAGATAAATTGTATAATTAAAAAAATCACAATAAAGTGATTAATTTATAATTTTTAATTTTCTCTTAAATTTATATATCTTTCTAATTCCTGAGTTAAATAATCACATATCAATTCTAACATTAAAGAACTATCTTTTTTTTCATTATATAATTTAAATGCTTCATAGTATCTATTTTTATCTTTATGAGTAAGTATTTTCTACTCTTTACTTTTATCAACAATTAAATTTGTTTCTTCAACTAAATTGTCAAAATCAGATAAATACTTTTTATCTTGAATTATCATTAATTTACCAAATCTTTGGGTTCAATGTTTTTTAGTTTTTGGATACTAACACTTTTTTGTAAAGATTCTATTTGTACCAAAGCATAGTCATTTAGTTTTTTCAATCTATCTCTTTGTTGAATATTATCTCTAATCATTATAGCATTAGAACTCTCCATATTAGATAGAACTATTAGTTGTTCAATTGTAGCATAATCTCTCATATTACCTTTTTTATCCAGATTTTTTCTTTTCCATTCTTTTGCAGTCATACCAAATAAAGCAACATTTAATACATCTGCTTCACTTGCATAGGTATGATTAATTTGCTCTTTAGTAAGAATTGGTAATATTAATTTTTCTTTTATAGCATCAGTGTGAATGCGATAGTTTCCTTTAGTTATTATTCTTCTAACATTCCATTCTATTTTTTGATGATATGATTCATCTTTTTTTAGTCTTTGAAATTCAGTTATTAAATATAATTTGAATTCAGGGCTTAACCAACTAGCAAATTCAAATGCTATATCAGGATGAGCAAATGTTCCTATACTATATTTTCCTGAACTTGGTCTTATTCCAATAGCATTAAAATTGTCTTTCCATTGTTTCGGTGTCATCATAAATCTTTTTTTAGAAAGTTTAATTTTATGTAATTCCATAAAATTAAACTCAGGATTGTTCAACTCTTCCCATAAGCTATAAAAATTAAATGAATCTCTATTAGACATCCAATTAAAGATGACTATCGCTGGCTCCATAGCATCTTGATACTTAGCAATATCTGTTAATGATATATAATCTATATCATTCACTCTTAAAATTCTGACTTTAGTTTCCTTCACATCCATTATGGTTGATATTTCGTTTTTCATCTTTCGGTCCTTCCTTTCAATTTTAGTTTGTATTCATATTTATTTAATCTTTCAAGCTCTCCACTTGTAAATGGTCTTAAATTATTTAATTATACTAATTTATCAATTTAATCACTAAAATTATAACATCTATTAATAAAAAATCACAATAAAGTAATTAATTTTTCTATTTATTATCCATAGTAGGCATTTAAAGGAGGGTACAAATTGTATCCCAGTTATTGGAAAGT
>CAYTXQ010000048.1:0-5423 GCA_964441535.1 uncultured Muribaculaceae bacterium | reverse complement strand
CCACAAGGACATAAATCGTTTCTGCCTACTTTAGTAGATTTCTTAGGAATCATTTTAGCTTTTTCTTTTCCATCATTAGCTTCTCCCTGTATGGTTTGTTTTCTTTCAACATTTTGTCTTATTTCTGCTTTTGATAAGTAAGTAGATATAGTTGAGTCTATACTTGCCATTAATTTTTCAAAAGCATCATAAGCTTCCATAGTATACGCTTGTAAAGGATTAGATTGTGCATATCCTCTTAATGAGATTCCTTCTCTTAAATGTTCCATATCACTTATATGATCTACCCAAGCATTATCTATAATACTTAAAGAAATATTTTTTTCAAAATCATTTCTTAATAATTCAAGTATATCTTTCATTTTGTATTCATAATCATCAATGACGGTATCTCTAATATAATCAATGACATCATCAACTTTTTTACCTTTTATATCTTCTAATTTCATATTCTTTCTTTTTAAAAGATTAGTATTAACATACTCTGCTATTTCTGATAAATCAAAGTCAGTTAAATATCCTTCTTTAGATAAATGACTTTCTACTATATTTATAGCATTATTTTCAAAAGTTTCTAAAATCTTTTTGTGAATATCTTCGCTATTTAAAATTTCATTTCTTCTAGCATATACTATTTCTCTTTGTTCATTCATAATGTTGTCATAATCTAGTAAATTCTTACGCATATCAAAGTTATTGCCCTCTACTTTTTTCTGAGCAGTTTCAATACTTCTAGTAAACATTCTAGATCTTATAGCCTGATCATCTACTATTCCTAATCCTTGTATCATAGTTTTAATTCTATCAGTACCAAATCTTCTCATTAATTCATCTTCAAATGATACAAAGAATTGACTCATTCCTGGATCTCCTTGACGACCTGCTCTACCACGTAACTGATTATCAATACGTCTTGATTCATGTCTTTCAGTTCCGATTACAAATAATCCTCCTAGCGATACAACTCCTTCACCAAGTCTTATATCTGTTCCACGTCCAGCCATATTAGTTGCTATAGTAATAGATCCCTTTTCTCCTGCTTTAGCTATTATTTCAGCTTCACGAGCATGATTTTTTGCATTTAATACTTCATGAGGAAGTTTAGCTTTTCTTAATAAAGAACTAAGTAATTCATTAGCCTCTACTGAAATAGTACCTACTAATATTGGTCTTCCAGCAGAATGAATTTCAGCTATAGTTTTAACTATTGCTTTATATTTTCCTGCTTGATTGGAATATACTAAATCTGCCAAATCTTCTCTTATAACTGGTTTATTAGTAGGAATTCTAATAACATACATATTATATATATTTCTAAATTCTTCTTCTTCTGTCTTTGCTGTTCCTGTCATACCGGAAATCTTCTTATACATTCTGAATAAATTTTGAAATGTAATAGTTGCTAAAGTTTTTGTTTCTTCATTTATAGTAACTTTCTCTTTGGCCTCTATTGCTTGATGTAATCCTTCACTGAACTGTCTTCCGTGCATTAAACGACCAGTAAATTGATCTACTATTATTATTGCATCTTCTTCAATTACATAATCCACATCTTTTTTCATTCCGTAATTAGCCTTTAAAGCCTGGTTAATATGATGAACTAATGCAGAATTTTCCATATCATATAGATTTTTAATATTTAAAATAGATTCTACTTTTCTACTTCCTTCTTCAGTTAAAGATACACTTTTAGCTTTTTCATCTATAGTATAATCTGTTTCAACCTTTAATTTTTTAACTGTTCTATCTGAATCAATATATAAATTTTTAGAATCAAATTTTCCCCCAGATATTATTAATGGAGTTCTAGCTTCATCAATTAATACTGAGTCTACTTCATCCACGATAACAAAATTAAGTTTTCTTTGAACTCTATCTTCTTTTCTTACTACCATGTTATCTCTTAAATAGTCAAAACCTATTTCATTATTAGTAGAATAAACTATATCACAATTATATACATCCTGTTTTTCCTTATTTGACAATATTCTTAAATTTAAACCTACAGTTAAACCCAAGAATTTAAATATACTTCCCATCCATTCTGAATCTCTCTCGGCTAAGAATTCGTTTACTGTAATTATGTGTACTCCTTCACCAGTTAAGGCATTTAAATAAGCTGGCATTGTGGAAGTTAATGTCTTTCCTTCACCGGTTTTCATTTCTGCAATATTTCCATAATGAATTGCAAGTCCGCCTAATAACTGAACATAAAACGGAGTTTGTCCTATAGTTCTTGTAGCAGCTTCTCTAACAACAGCAAAAGCAGGAACAATAATGTCATCCAATGTTGCACCTTCACTTAGTGTTCTTTTAAATACATCAGTTTTTCCTCTTAGTTCTTCATCGCTTAAATTAGCCATTTCTTCTTTTAAAGCCTCTATTTTATCAGCAATATATTCAAACTTCTTTAATTCTTTGTACTCTGAATCTACCATTCTTTTTAATATTCCCATGTTGATTTCCTCCATAATATTTATTTTATCATAAAAAAAAAGAGTTTTCACTCTTTATTTAGTATTAATTATACCAAAATTTCCTTCTTTTCTTTTATAAATTACTGATATACAGTCTTCATCTATATTATTAAATACAAAAAAATCATGATTTAATAGTTCCATTTGAAGAATAGCTTCCTCTTCATCCATAGGTTTCATATTAATACCTTTTCTTTTTACTATTTTAGATTCCACTTCTTTTTCTTCTATTTCAAAATCAATATTAAAATCTATAATTTCCTGTTTTTTATATCTTTCAAATTTAGTTTTATTTTTTCTTATTTGTCTTTCTAATTTATCTACAACTAAATCAATAGCAGCATATAAATCACTATGAGATTCTTCACTTCTTAAAGTAAATCTTTTAGTTGGAACTGTCACTTCTACAATTTGTTCTAAGTTTCTTACACGAACTATAACTTTTGCGTTAATTTCATTTGGATTATCAAAATATACGTTTAGTTTAGATAGTTTCTTTTCAATATAACTCTTTATTCCTTCGGTTATTTTCACTTTGTCTCCGTGAATATTAATTTTCATTTTCCATACCTTCCCTCTATTAATATTATATCACTTAAGAAAAGAAAAAACTACTTAGTAGTAGTTAATTGTACTTCATACACATCAACTGCTTGTAAACCCTTAGTTGTCTCGATAAGTTTGAATTCTACGAGTATACCTTCTTTTAGGGTTTTATAGCCGTCTTTTTTTATTGCTGAATAATGCACAAATATATCGTCGAAGCCTTCACACTCAACAAAGCCATATCCTTTCTCGTTGTTAAACCATCTAACTTTACCTCTCACACCAAACGCACCTTTCCTTTCTTCATGAATATACTTTAACACGCTACCTCAAACCTCTCAACTTTTATTCGCCGACAAATTCTGACAAAATTGTCTGACACCAGTATTTTATAATCTTTGAAATATCATTATAAACCATTATGTCTAAAAGTGTCGATTTTGTGTCTAAAATATATCTCCTAAATAAATATATTTAAGTTTTAAGAACTATGAGCATGACATTTAATAATTAAGAGCAACTTCGACTAATAATCAAAATTAAAAGTTATACTTTATTCATAAAGATAAAGCGAGGCAGTAAATATGAAAGAAAATTTTGTTAATGGTTCAATTAAACTAATAACTAAATATAATGATTATCCTAAAGAAAAAATAGAATGGATAAACTATGGACTTCAAGCTTTATATACTACTATAACAAAATTTACTGTTATACTAACCATTTGTATTATATTAGGAATATATAAAGAGCTTTTATTAATTATATTGTTTTATTCATTTCTAAGATTATTTGGTTCTGGGTTTCATGGCAATTCTAACATTCAATGCTGGATGCTAAGCACTCCTTTATTTATATCATTTTCTTATTTATCTAAAAACATAATTATTCCCTTAAATATAAAACTTGCTATAATGATATTTTCAATAATTATGTTTGCTTTTTTTGCACCTGCCGATACCAAAAAAAAACCTATGATTAGAAAAAACATCAGAATAAGAAATAAAATACTAACTATTTTTACAGGAATTGTTTACTTATATCTAGCTATAACAATCAAAAACAACACTTTAAGTAATACGATGATATTCTCTTCAATATTACAAGTTACTGTGATATTGCCATTGACCTACTACTTGTTTAAACAGCCATACAATAACTACAAAACATATAAACCTAAAACATAAGATGTGTTTTAAATATAAGGGTAAGGAGGGATAGATATATGGGTTTTATTAGTAACTTGTTAAGTGATATCGCCTTGATTTTTGCCAAAAGTTCATCAACATGCTGTGCTATAGTTTTTTGGGATGAACCAGATATTCCAGATTCACTGTTATAATATTTAAAAATGTCACTAATAAGTGACGTTTTTATATGTGCAATTTCAATACTGAAACAAAATAATCATTTACAATTTTATTAGAAATTTTTACTTTAGGATGGGGATGTTTAATTATATAATTGAGCCCTATACCACTTTTTTCTTTTTTAGTAGAATAATTTGAAATACCTAACATATCAATATTTAAATCATGGCTAAATTTATTTATTATTTCTACTACTATTTCTTTCTGATTTTGAGATATATTAACTAACACTTGTTTTTCCTTTGAATTTAAACTGTTGTCTATACTATTATCTAATAATATTCCTAAAACATCATTTAAATATATATAAATTTTTGTTTGGAATTTAAATTCTTTTACAGAAATATTGTGACTTTTAATTTCAAAATTAATGCCTTTTTGTTTTGCTTGTTGCGATTTTAAAAACAATAATCCTTGAATTCCGGAAGGAATTTCGGAAACAAGATCAATCCATTCATAATCTTTAGAATACTTCTTAATTTTTTCATTAATTAATTCCTGACATTCATCATTAGCAGAAGTTTTAATCGCCAAAAAATCATTCATTAAATTGTGTTTAAGAATTTTGTAATCTTTTATTGCTGATTCGTAATTATTAATTGCTTGCGAAAGAAACTCACTTTTTAATGTTTGGCTCTCTTTTTTATGTTTTTCTTTCAGTGCTAGAAAGAATAAAATTATCATTAAAGATATCACAAATATTTCAATTAATGTTATGTTAATACCATTAAAATATGTTCTATGATAAACGCAAACGAAATTTAAAGCTATTATTCCAAAAATAATAAGATAATCTGTTTTTATAGAAGAATTAAAAAAATGTTCTATTTTAATTATTAACGATTTTAAAAAATTTATTTTAAAAGATAAATATAGAAACAAGGTATAAAATATGTTAATACTAAAGCTTGGAAGTATATGATTGTCTAAAAATTCTTTATAATTTATGAATTGTGTAAGAAACAATACTATTATCAACTCAATTATTACTGTTATTACAAATAAATATGTAGAAAAAGCCATTGACTTT
>CAYTXQ010000047.1:0-6073 GCA_964441535.1 uncultured Muribaculaceae bacterium | reverse complement strand
TTATTATTTTCATCAAGAAGATAATAATCTTTACTTAATTTTTCAGGTATGCTAAATTCACAGTTATACCCCTCATAATCTTTAATAATTAATACATAGCCTTTATTATCAAGGAATATATTATTAGTAGTATAGCCATAATAATAAGATATTTTAAAAGTTTCGTCGATGTTTTCTTTTAAACTTTCGGTATCCATATCAATTCTTTTTATTCCATTTTCAGTAATCGCATAAAATGTGGATGGTATCCAACCACAAGCACGAGGATAAGAAGTACCAAAATTTACTATTAATCCTTTAACTTTTTCATCAATGTTTTCTAGTAAGGTAAATTCAAATTCATAATTTTTAGCTGGATAATCAGCACTAGCCCAATAATATAATTCACCTGTCTCAGATAATAACAAAGATTCGTTGGAGTTTTCTTCTCCACCTGAAATATAAATATATTCTACAATTTTTTCATTTATTCCTTTAGCATAATATTTCTTCCCATGAATTTCAAATACAAATTTGCCAGCATTATCAATATAAATATAATCTTTATCTCCTTCTGTTTCACTAGTTCCGTAATAATAGGAATCAAGTTCTGTTACTTCTCCTGGTTTTTTACCCATTGATTTTTTTAAATTAATAAAGTTTTCATAGTTATTTAATGCATCTTTTATTTCATAATATGTTATATAATCATAATCTATCGAATGAATAATAGGAGTTTGATATAAATTATTATTATCTTTAATATTTTTATCATTATTTTTTGTATATACTAAAAAATAATAAGTTATACTGCTTGATATTAATAAAACAAATAATATTATAAATAATATCATTATTAATTTTCTTTTAGATTTTTTTTCTTTCTTATTTACATTTTCTTCATTCATTTTTTATCCCTCTTTCTCTCTTATATTATATATATATATATATATATATATATTTGCAATAAAAAAAGATAAGCTTTACTTTATGTTTACAAATCTTTTTTGCTTATTCTTTACTTTTTATTTATATTATTTTCTTTTAATAAATTTTCAAAATCTTTAGCTGTAATAATTTTCACATCTGTACTGGATAATACTGATACTACTTTTTTATCCTTATAATATACAATAGCTGGTACTTTAATTATTTTATTATCTTTAATACCTAAAGTAGTATTAAGTTCTTCATAAAAATTTGGATTTTGATATAAGTCTGTTACATTTAAAAAATACATGCTTGATTCTAAATTATATTTTACTATTATTTTTTTTAAATCTTTTTCTAAATTTAATATTTCATCCTGATTAATATAACTTACATATATAAAATAATCATCTGAAGTTTCAAGAAGTACTTTATTTATTTCTTTATATTTAACTTCTCCTATAGTTCTTGATAAATAGGAAGTTTTATTCTTTTCTCTTAAATAAGATTGATATGAGTTAAAAAAATATGTACATAGGAATATTATTCCTATTACTATTACCAAAGTAGTTATATAACTTCTAGCAGTAATAATGTTTTTATTTTCATTTTTCTTTTTCACTAGTATACCCTACTTTCTATTTTAATTTTACCATAAAAACATAAGTTTGTAAATTATTTAATGACTTTCGCCTTTTTGTCTTAGGTTATATAACATACTATACTTTAGGAGGTTAATTTATGTTATTTAATGATGATAATTTTCTAGATATTTTTATAAATGGAAAATCTATGAGTGATGATACTTTGATATACGACTATCAATCAAGTAATAGATTCTATAGTCCGAAAGAAGGTCTTTTAAGAGGAAATTTATTTAAAGATTCTTTTGATCCTTATAAAGACTATATAATTCGTAATATAGAACCTACTACTGAAAAAGAAGCAATATTGTTAAAAATATATGAATATGATTTTGCAGTTAATGAATTAAATTTATATCTAGATTTAAACAAAGATGATAAAGAAGCTTTTACTCTCTTTAAAAAATATGTTAGTGAATACAAGAAATATGTAAATATGTGGGAAAGTAAATATGGTCCATTAAGTCTAATGGGTAATATGAATAGTTTTGATTGGGTCAAAGGTCCATGGCCATGGGAAGGAAGTGCTAATAATGTTTAGTTATAATAAAAAATTAGCATATCCTGTAAATATAAAGAAAAAAGATTTAAGAATGGCTAAATACTTAATAACTCAATTTGGAGGTCCAAATGGAGAATTAGGTGCCACAATAAGATATTTTTCTCAGAAATTCACTATGCCTGATGATAAAGGAAAAGCTTTATTAAATGATATCGCTACTGAAGAATTCGGTCATTGTGAAATGATTTGTACAATGGTTCATCAATTAACTAGAAATGCTACTGTTAAAGAGTTAGAAGAAGCAGGATTAGGTTCTACTTATGTTGAACATAATAGAGCTATATTTCCTACTGACTCTAATGGAGTTCCTTTCTCAGCATCAACTTTTCAGTCTACAGCAGATCCATTAGCAGATTTAGCTGAAGATATGGCTGCTGAACAAAAAGCAAGAGCTACATATGAAAATTTAATAAATATGGCTGAAGATCCAGATATAATAGCACCTTTATTATTTTTAAGACAAAGAGAAATAATTCACTATATAAGATTTAAATCTTTATTTGAATACTATGAAAAGAATTTAAAAAAGTGAAAATCTTTCACTTTTTTATTTTAATATTAATAATGCTATCATAGTAATTATAACATTACTTAAGAAATTAACTACATCATTATCTATGATTTTATTACCACTATAATATTCTGTTTTTACATTACAATGAATTTTTTTCTCTGTTATTTTTTTACATTTAGAACATTTATATTTTACTTGAATTAGGCATCCCAATATACTATCAAAATAAGCCCCTAAGAAACCTAAAAGTGCTATAAAAAATGACAAATAAAAATATTTATTAAAGACTAAACAAAATATTATTCCTATAAGAAAAGCTCCTATAAAAGACCAGAATAATCCAAATATTGATATTACTCCTGAAAGTCCTTTTTTACTTTCTTTAAATGTAAAAACATCATAAAATTTACCTTTGTGTAACATACCTAAATCAGATGCAAAACTATCTGATAAAGATTCTGCTAATGAGACTCCATAAGCTATTAAATATATTTCGTTTTTAGTTAAATAATAAAGTATTATCATAGTTACTGCAACTCCAATATTTGCTATTATTTGAACACTATCTCTTCTACCTGTCTTTGCTGTAATATCATCTTCTTCTTTTCTAAAAATTTTAGATATCTTATCAGCAATCTCTAATAATAAAAAGGTTGCTAACAACATAATTAAACCTCTTAAATTAGCAACATATATAACTATTGCTGCACATAATACTGAAAAAATAGTAGCTTTAATAGTTAAAAGCCTTTTATATAAAACAAACAAAATTACTAAAGAACATAATATTATGGATATTAAATAATTCATAAAATCCTCCTACAACAACACATAAGAAATTAATGCTGTAAATAATGGTACTGTTAAATTATCATAACCTTTAGCACTGCATAATTCTAACAAAGCACTAGCAATACCTATTAAAGTTATTTCAATTATATTGTAATCAATTTTAAATATATAATTCATTATTAAAGCCACTCCAAATGAGAATATAAAAGTTGTTAAAGTACCTGCTAGTGTTTTATTATTTATTAATTTTATATTATATTTCACAAAAAATCTACCAACTATAGCAGCAAATCCATCTCCAAAAGCCATACAGAATACTCCTATGCCATAAGGAATCATAAAATTATTATATACACATGATATTACCGCTAGTATGAAAAAACTTATAGCATAATAAACTGTACCTAAAGTTTTTTCTCCTTCATGAATTTCCATCATATTAAACGTATCTTTTTTATATGATATATAATTCAAAATTACAAAGGAAAATGGAGGAATAACTCCAAACCAACTATATCCTAAAAAATAATAAGTAATTAGAAAGCAGAAAGAAACCATTACATGAACAATCTTTCTAGAACTATTATCACTTATATTAAATTTCTTTTTTAAAAATCCTGTTAACCCTAAAATACTAAATACATAAGCATAAACTAAAACTAATCCTATTACTATTTTCATTATTACTACCACCTTATTTATTATACCACAGACAAATAAAAAGTAAATTAAACTGCATTTATTCAGTTAGTTCTTTTTCGTACAAGTTTTTATATAAATTATTTTTCTCATATAATTCTTTATGAGTGCCTTGTGCTACTACTTTACCATTATCAATTACAATAATACGATCACTATTTATTACCGTTGACAAACGATGAGCAATAATAAGAATAGTATATTCGCCTTTCATATTATTAATAGCTTGTTGAATATCTCTTTGAGTTTGATTATCTAATGAGCTTGTTGCTTCATCAAATAAAATTATTTCACTTTTTTTAAGAAGTGCTCTTGCTATTGCCAGTCTTTGACGTTCTCCTCCAGATAACATTACTCCACCTTCACCAACTACTGTATCATACTTATCTGGTAGTTCCATTATAAAATCATGTAAACAAGCAAGTTTACAAGCTTTTATCATTTCTTTATCAGTTATATTGCTGTTTACTATCTTAAGGTTCTCTTTAATTGAAAAATTAAATATATACGGAGATTGAGTTATAATAGTTATATTATTACGAATGCTCTTTTTATCCAACTTATTAATATTAACATCATCTATTAATATTTCTCCTTTACTTGTATGATAAAGTTTTGTTATAAGATTAAAAATAGTTGACTTGCCAGAACCACTTTTACCTACAAACGCAATTGTTTCGTTAGCATTAATTTTTAAATTAATATTATCTAAAACTGTTATATTTTCTTTATATTCAAAACTTACATTTTTAAATTCAAAATTGCCACTTATTTTTTTAAGTGTTATATCTCCAAATTTTTCTTTTGGATATTTTTCATCATCTTCAAGTTCAAATACTCTATTTGCAGAAACATCAAATTTTTTTAATATTTCAACAAGCTGAGTTAAATTATTAAGTAACATATATACTCTGTCTCTATACATAAATAATATAACAAAATTAGCAATAGACAGCATATTTTTTTGTACGAGACTTATACCTAATATTATAAATAATAATACCATTAAATCTTGAATTGAACCTGAAACAAAAACATATTTTCTATCTGTCTTGCTCATTTCATAACGCTTTTGATTTGATTCAAATAACTGACCAAACATTTTTTGCATAAAAGAGGAACCGGCATTTAAAACCTTAATATCTTTAAGACCTCTAATAAGTTCAGTTAACATACTAGTATTTTTTTCTCTTAATTTTCTATATTCTTTGTCTAAAATATAATAATATTTCATTCGAAGTTTCTTAAACCAGAATAAAAAAATTAATGAAACAGCAAAAAATAAAAATATATATTTGTTTATAATAAAAATTGCAATTAAAATACCAATATTTGTTACTATTCCTATAACAGCATTATTTATTTGACCAAATATATTTGAAATTTCATTTGTATCGTTAATTATACGTTCTATAAAAACTCCAGATGAATTTTTATCGATTATTTCTGTTTCTAAATTAATCAATTTTTTTGCAACATCATTTTGTAATTGTAATGTTGTTTCTCTAAAAAATACCTGACTAAATTTATTAGCAATATATCTAATTATATTTCTTGCAATTTCTACTCCAAATACAATTAAACTTATAACAAACAATTCTTTAAGTGAGTTGCCTGATAATTTTAATAACTGCTTTGCTGCTAAAATAGGTGTTACAGCACTAATAACACTTAATAATAATGATGTAGTAAAATAAATTATTAAGGGCTTTTTTTGATTTTTTGCATATTTCCATGTTCTAATTATATTAGTTAAAGTTTCATTCTTTTTTATAAAATCTCACCTCTACGAATATTATAACAATTATTTTTGTTAATTTTAAGTCTTTAATAATCACTAATTTTATGATATAATATTAATGATAAAAAAATATCAAACTCACTTGATATTTTTATTTTTCTTTATTAATTTTATTAAATCTTTTTTATTTAATTTTGAATAGCCTTTCAAAT
>CAYTXQ010000046.1:0-6332 GCA_964441535.1 uncultured Muribaculaceae bacterium | reverse complement strand
TATATAAATCGCTGATACAAACAAAGCAAAATTAGTTAATGGACCTTCTGAATTCATTATTCTGTTAGAGTTTATAATAGTCACATTTAAAAAACTCGCAAAAAAATAATTAATTAAATTAAAAACTATAATTAATATTTTAATGTATTTTTTTACATTATTATCATTAGATACATTTAGAATATAATAATACATTAAACTACACCAAGTTATTAATGCAATAACATCAAATCTATTTAATAATTTTAAAATCATTGTATTATTTATTTTCAATGCAACCACTACAATAGTGGTGGTTATAATAGCTTCAAAAATATTTATCATTATAATATAACTATAAATTTTTGTTTCTATATTATTTATCCTTTTTTTTGAGTAAAATATAATATTAACTAAGATAGAAATCACTAATGCACATGCTGTTAAGTATATGTTATTCATGTTTTGTCCTCCGTTCGTTAACAATTTATCTTTAATCTATTATATCATAATTATTTTTTTAAAATTAAAAAAATCAAGAAAATTTTATCCTTGAATCCTTTTATCGTATAAAAATGCATTTTGTAAATTTGGAGAAAGTTTTTTTACAGGAGCATAAACTTCCTCTTGATTAATAATATCCTTTGGATGATAAATAAGCCTTTCAATATAATCCAAATCAAAATAAGGCCACTCACTAAATCTTTTTTTGATATAATCATCCCATTCTTTCAGATCAATATCTTTTCTACTAGCCCTTTCAGTTTCCCATATTTCCCATTTAAGTGTTGATAAAACATCCCTTAAATCTAAAATTGCTCTAGCTTTTTCTGCGTTTCCATCATTATATAAATTCATATCAAAATTTGATCCGATATTAATTTTAAAATGTTTATCGTATTGTTCAGCCGCTACTGGAATAACTATGGCATTAGTGCTTTTTGCAATATCTACAATTCCCCAATAGCATGGAAGCATAGGTAAATTTGGTGTTAAATTCCATGTACCCTCAATAAAATACATTAAATTACCGTTTTCTTTTAAATGAGAAACCATTTTTTCACTTACTAATTTTCTATCTTCTTTTACAAACTCATTAAAATAAAAAACACCATTTAATCCTAGAAAAGGTTCACTAATTGTTCCTTGCAAATGCTCATAATCTCCTGATAATAAATAATAGTGATCTTTTATAGCTTCACTTACAATTTCAATATCATATTTTCCAACATGAGTAATTACAAATATAATTGGCCTATTTGTTTTTTGCCTTTTATCAGAAAGAACTTCATAAGAAAAACCTTCCAATTTATTCTTAAGCGTATAAATACCTAATATTAACCAATGAAGTTTTTTTCTTTGTTTTAATGTAAGATTGGAATAAAATTTACCTTCAGTATTATTTCTTACTTTAAAATATAATTCTAAAAATTCTTCTTTTTTCTTTAAATATTCTTCTTCTGATAGCCCTTGTCGAAATAATTTTTTTTCTTCTTCTGCTAGAACATTCATAACATCTCTCCTAAAAATATATTTTATTATATATTTTTTATATAAAAATGTCAACAATATACGTAATTTAATAATTATCTAAAAAACTTGAGAGTTCTCAAGTTTTATTTCATTAAATCTTTAACTGTTCTAATCATTTGTGCTGTATAACCCATTTCGTTATCATACCAAGCAATTATTTTTACTAATTGTCTTCCATCAGATTCTAGTACATCAGTACAAGATCCATCTACTACAGCTCCTACTTTAGTTCCAATAACATCACTTGATACTATAGGATCCATAGTAAATCTTATAGTTTCATTTTGGTTATTAAAGAATAGATTATTTATTTCTTCAATAGATGTATTTTTCTTTAATTCTAAAGTACAATCTATCATAGAGCCATCACTAACTGGAACTCTAAATGCCATTCCATCTAACTTTCCAGCTAAATCAGGTATTACTTTTCCTATAGCACTTGCGGCACCTGTTGAAGATGGAACTATATTCATAGCACATGCTCTTCCTCTTCTGGACTTTATTCCTTTTTTATGTGGTACATCTAAAGTAACCTGATCATTTGTATAAGCATGAATTGTTGACATATATCCTTTTATTATTCCAATATTATCATTTATTATTTTTAATACTGGGGCTAAACAATTAGTAGTGCAACTCGCTGCTGATACTATTTGTTCTGTACCATCTAAAATATGATTATTTACGTTATAAACAATTGTTTTCATATCTCCATCACCAGGTGCAGAAATTAGCACTTTTTTTGCTCCTGCATTAATATGTTTTATAGCATCTTCTTCTTTAGTAAAAGCACCAGTACATTCTAAAACCACATCTACACCTAAGTTACCCCAAGGCAACATAGCTGGATCTTTCTCACTATATATCTGTATTCTTTTATTATCATAAATAATGGAGTTATTTTCAAAACCTATCTTATCAATATTCCAACCACGATGATTAGTATCGTATTTCAATAAATAAGCTAACTGTTCTGCTTCAGTTAAATCATTTATTGCCACTACTTCAAAATCTTCTAAAGAACTTAATTCTCTAAAAGCTAACCTTCCTATTCTTCCAAATCCGTTAATTGCTACTTTTATCATTTCTATCTCCTTTTTTAACTAAATATACTTCCTCCAATGAATTCTCTTAATACTGAATCACTATCCACTAGTTCTGGTGAAATAGTAAAAAATGTTCTTAAGAAACCTAATAATCTTCTGGCCTCTTCATAATAAACTGAAGTTATAGGTACTGAATATAGTATAGGCTCAGCATATATTTTTAATACACCTAATTCATAAATTAATGATGTATTTAATATTGCATCTGCTCCATTTTGATATGGAAATATATATTTCTCTTCATCTCTTCTAACTTTTTGCCATATTCTTATTGTATCTGAAACAGAAGCCCCTCTAAATACATTATCTCTAACAATTCTTCTTATTAACCTCACATCTACATTTGATAGATGATTATGTCTATCTATACAAAGACCACTAAATGGACTTATATATATCTTAAATTTATTTTCTAAAGAAATATCTTTACTTAATTCATCATTTAAGCAATGTAATCCTTCTAATATTACTACATCCCCTTCTTTTAATTTTACTCTTCTACCTTTAATTTCCTTTTTTCCAGTAAAGAAATTATATTCAGGCATTATTACTTCTTCATAATTTATTAATTTATTTAAGTCACTATTAAGCATGTCTATATCTAATGCCTCTAATTTATCTAGTTCATATTCCCCATCTTCATCCTTAGGAATATCTATTCTTTCTTTATAATAATTATCTGCTGACATTATATAAGAATTTATTCCAAAAGTTTTAAGATAAAGACTTATTCTGTGAGCACTAGTTGTTTTCCCAGAAGAAGAAGGTCCAGCTATAGAAATAAGTTTTATATTTCTATCACTGTTTACTATTTGTTTAACTATATCTATTAAATATTCATCAGTAATTATTTTATTTTGCATTACAAATTCTTTAATAGTATTATTAATGACTAAATCATTTAAATCTGAAACATAATGCATGTTTACTAATAGAAGCCAAGTACGATATTCTTCAAAAACCTGCATAATTTTATCAAGAGGTCTGTATTCTGGAACAACATTATCTGAAGTAGGAGAAGGAAATCTCAGAATAATATGATTATCATTAATAAAAGATAAATCAAATTTTGTTAATACTCCTGTACTATAAGGCATATCTGTATAAAAATAATTATAATAATTCTTTAATTTATATAGTGTAACTATATTATTAGGAATTCTACTAACATTAGCTGCTTTTTCTTCTTCATGAATTTGATTATAATAACTAATCACTTCCTTTTTATTAAATGCATTCTTTTCAAAAACCAAATCTAAATTTATTATTTCCTGCATCTTTAATTTTAATTTTAATACTTCTTCTTCAGTGATTAATGTATTGGATATAATTTCAGTATAAATACCTTTATCCAGGGAATTTAAAAATCTTACATCAGAATCATTACCCCATAACTCTTTAGCAGCTATTAACATAACAAACTTTAATCCTGCCTGGTACATTTTATAACCATTTAAATCATTAAAATCAAAAAATTTAACAACTGTATCATTATGTATTTTATCAGTTAAATTTAATACTCTGTTATTTACTTTAACTCCGATTATGGGATTTTCAATTTTATTTTTGTAATACTTACTCAATTCCAAATAAGAAATCCCAGCAGGATATACTGAAACTGTGCCATCATTAAACGTGATTTTAACTTCATTAATCATTAAATGTCCCTCTTATTCTATATACATTTTACCAAATAAACAATATTTTGTCATTTAATTTTTAGTATATTTTTACATACTTTAATAATTATATTAATAGAGGGTGATTTTTTATGAATATAATTCCTACAGTTATTGAAAAAACTTACAATGGAGAAAAAGTATATGATATATATTCAAGACTCTTAAAAGATAGAGTCATATTTATTACTGGAGAAATTAATGATGATAATGCTAATATAATTATTTCTGAACTATTATATTTAGATTCATTAAATCATGAAGACATCAATATATATATTAATTCTCCAGGAGGAAGTATCACAGCAGGAATGGCTATTTATGATACCATAAACTTTATTAAAAGTGATGTATCTACAACTGTAGTAGGGCTTGCTGCATCTATGGCTTCATTTATTTTATCTAGTGGGAAAAAAGGAAAAAGATATGCTTTAACTAATTCTGAAGTTATGATTCATCAACCTTTAGGCGGTATCAAAGGTCAAGCTACAGAAATAAAAATAGCAGCAGATAGAATTATAAAATTAAAACAGAAGCTAAATAAATTATTAGCTTCCAATACTAAACAAAATTTAAATAAAATTAATAAAGACACTGAAAGAGATTTCTTTATGGATGCAAATGAAGCACTGAATTATGGAATAATAGATAAAATTCTATAATTCTTTTTCTTTATGTCTTCTTATCAACTCTTTTATTTTTATAAAATGATGATTGATACCAGATTTACCTATTTTATATTCTGTTTCTAAAGATATAATATCTGCTAATTCTTGTAAAGATATATCAGAATATTTTTCTCTATATTCTATAATTAATTTTGTTTTTTCATCCAACAAATCAAGCAAATCGTGCGCTTTTAAATATTCTATATTTTTTAACTGTTCTAAACCAGATTTTATTACTTTTTCCTGATTAGCTATTTCACAATTATTAAGTCTGTTGACCATATTCTTATGATCTCTATAGATTCTAATATCTTCAAAATAAAATAAACTGTTAATAGCACCAAAAAGCTTTAAAATATCACTTATTTTTTCTCCTTCTTTTATGTATATCATATAACCTGTTTCTCTTTTTATATATTTTGATTTATATTCAAATTCTTTTAATAATTTTATAATAAAATCTGCTTCTTTTTTTGATTTAATTACAAATTCCATATGATATCCACTGGTTTTAGGATCAGATATATTACCACAAGCAAGAAACAATCCTTTTAAATAGGCTATTTTTTCTTCTATAGAATCCATCATATAGTCTTCTATTAAAATTTTTTTATTATCTTTTACAATATCTAAATCTTTTAGTATAAAATTTGCTTTTTCTACAATACTTAATATGTATATATGTTTATTTCTAAATCTTTTTTGAACTCTTATATTAAGTGTCATATTAATACCATATATAGCTTTTATATATTTATATATTCTTCTAGCTATACTAGCATTTTCTAGTACTAATGATATTTTATTATTTTCAATTTTGCCAGCATATCTAATAAATGCAGATAATTCACTTCTTGCTTCGGTTGAATTAGATAAAACAGAAGATATCTCATCTTTAACTCTTGTAGTAAAGGTCATATTATCACTTCCTTTTAGTTATTTTATAATACCATAAAAATTAAAAAGTATAAAATAATTTAAAAAAGATAGCTCAATTTATATAGAATTTCACTATCTTTTTTATTATTAATCTTCACTAAAATATCTTAATGCGGGATACCCAGTATTAGTATCCATTTGCCATATATTATTAAAATCAAATCCTACATATGATGATTGTAATAGCATCTCGGCTGCAGTTAATTCTGTTTGATTAGATACTCCACTTATTCCACTTATTTCTGGTGACCAATAACTATTTGTTGTTGTATATGTTAAATTTAATCCACTTATTGGAGGTAAAGGTGTTTCAAAATGAGATAGAACTGTATTAAAAATATTATTTAATTCATTAATTTCTTCTTCTACAGATTTGGCTCCAAATGTTGTATCTGAATTAAAATTCAATCCAGTTAATCCTCCCATTA
>CAYTXQ010000045.1:3325-6554 GCA_964441535.1 uncultured Muribaculaceae bacterium | reverse complement strand
TTTGAAATGTTAGGTAACTGGAGTTTAGGTGATTATTTTAAAGAAGAATCAATAAAAATGAGTTATGAATTTTTAACTAGTAAAGAATACTTATATATACCAAAAGATAGATTATATTTTACATTATTTGAAGGGGATAAAGAAATACCAAAAGATATTGAATCTTATAATGTATATAAAAGTCTGAAAGTAGAAGACAGTCATATATTCTTTTTAGAAGATAATTTCTGGATATTAGGAAGTGGTATAGGACCTTGTGGACCTGATACTGAAATGTTTTATGACACAGGAAAAGAGAAATGTAGTGAAAATTGTAATCCTTCTTGTTCTTGTGGAAAATACTTGGAATTATGGAATAACGTATTTATGCAGTACTATAAAAATGAAGATGGTACTATAAAAGAATTATCACAAGTAAATGTGGATACTGGTATGGGTTTTGAAAGAATCTTAGGAGTTATAAATGATATTGATTCTGTTTATGATACAGAACTATTTTACAATATTAAGAATAAATTGGAAGAATTATCTAATAAAAAATATGAAGATAATTTAGTTAGTTTTAGAATAATTATGGATCATTTAAGGGCCTCTGTATTCATTTTAGGGGATAATAAAGCAATAATTCCTTCCAATACAGGTCAGGGATATGTTTTAAGAAGATTGATAAGAAGAACTATACGTTATTTAAAGAAATTAAATATAACTGACAATGAATTAGTAGAGTTAGCAGATATTATTATTAATGATTATAAGAAAGAATATCCAGAATTAGATAGTAATAAGGATTTTATATACTCTGAATTAGAAAAAGAAGAGAAAAAATTTAATAATACATTAACTAGTGGAGAAAGAATGTTTAATAAACTAATTCATAATCTTGCTGGAAATACAATAAGTGGAGTAGATGCTTTTAAATTATTTGATACTTTTGGTTTTCCTTTAGAAATGACTATAGAATTAGCTAAAGAGAATAATTTAAATGTTGATACTGATGGCTTTTATAAAAGATTTGAAGAACATCAAAATATATCTAGAACTATTGAAGCAGGATCTTTTAAAGGTGGATTAGCAGATCAAAGTTATGAAACTACTAAATATCATACATTAGCACACTTATTATTAGCGGCATTACAAAAAATTTATGGAAAAGAAGTAATACAAAAAGGATGCAATATAACTAGCGAAAGATTAAGATTTGATTTTAATGTAGATCATAAATTATCTAATGAAGAAATAAAAAATATAGAAGATTTAGTAAATGAATATATTAAATTTAATACTTTGGTTAATTTAGAAGAAATGACTTATGAAGAAGCGAAAAAAAGTGGAGCTCATGGTACGTTTGACAATAAATATGGTGATATTGTAAAAGTATATACTATAGGTAATATATCTAAAGAGATATGTAATGGTCCTCATGTAGAGAATACTAAAGAATTAGGAACTTTCAAAATAATAAAAGAAGAAAGTAGTAGTGCGGGAATACGAAGAATTAAAGGTGTCTTATTATAAAGACATCTTTTATAGTTGAATTAAAATTTATTTTATTTTAAAAAAACTATCTATTATTAAAAAAGTGTGCTATACTCTTTAAGTTGTTAAAAAAAGGGAGATAAAATGAAATTTAAAGATTTAAACTTAAAAGAAGAAATATTAAAGGTTATAGAAAAAAATGGATATACTATACCAACTAAAATACAAGAAGAGATTATTCCTATTATATTAGAAGGTAATGATGTATTAGGGCAAAGTCAGACAGGTACTGGAAAAACATTAGCATTTGCAGCACCAATATTAACTAAAATAAAAATAAGCTTAGGAATACAAACTCTTATATTAGCACCTACTAGAGAATTAGCAATTCAAATTAGTAGAGATATTGAAGATTTATCACAATACACTAATATTAAAACTACATGTGTATATGGAAGTAGTAGTATAACAGATCAAATAAATAAACTAAAAAAAGGTTCAGAAATTGTAATAGGAACACCTGGAAGAGTAAAAGATTTAATTACAAGAAGAGTTTTAAAATTAGATAATATAAGTTTTTTTGTTTTAGATGAAGCTGATGAAATGTTAAGCATGGGTTTTCAAGAAGAATTAGAATTTATATTTGAAAAAGTAAATAAATCTAAACAAGTTTTATTATTTTCTGCTACAATGCCAAAATCTATTTTACAAATGGCAAAGAAATATATGAATAATGATTATAAAACTATTACTGTTAAATCAGAAACTGAAACAGCTGATAATATTATTCAAAATTATTATGTGGTTAATGATAGAACAAGATTAGAATCAATATGTAGAGTAATAGATTATTATAATCCTAATAGAGCCATTATTTTTTGTCGTACTAAAAGAAATGCTGATGAAACTTTAGAAAAATTAACTAGTAAAAAATATAGTGTAGATATTATTCACGGAGATATTACTCAAAGTCAAAGAATTGCTACATTAGATCGCTTTAAATCAGGTGTTTTTAATTATTTAATAGCAACGGATGTTGCTGCTAGAGGTATTCACGTTGAAGATGTAGATTTAGTTATTAATTATAATATACCCGAAAGTAATGAAGCATATATACATCGTATTGGAAGAACTGGAAGAGTTAATAAATCAGGAGTAGCTATTACTTTTGTTAAAGAAAAAGAAGAAAGTATTATTTTTTCTATTGAAAGACATATTAAAACTAAAATAAATAAATGTGAATTACCTAAAAAAGAAGAAATATTAAGTAATAGAGTTAATGAAGTAATAAATAGTAATAACTTATTATTGGATAAGTCTTTAAAATCAAATATGTTTAATAATTATGTTAATAATTTAAATGAAGATCAAATTAAGAATTTACTTGAACAATTATTAGAAAGACAATTATTAGATAATTTAGGTTCATCTTTTGATGTAGATATAACAGTTAAAGGTAAAAATGAAAGAAAATATAGTAGAAATGATAAAGATTCAGTAAGAGTTTTTATGACAATTGGAAAAATTGATAAAATAGAAAAAAGAGAATTACTTTCTTTTATTGAAAAGAAAGCTTCAATACCACAAAATACATGTACAAATGTTGAAATTATGACTAAATTCACTTTTATGAATATTAATAATAAATATTATCAAAAAGTAATTGATACATGTAATAATATGAAGTATAAAAATCGTACTATAAAAATAGAAAAAGCTAAAAATTAAAATTAATAAGATTTAAAATATTTTA
>CAYTXQ010000045.1:0-3225 GCA_964441535.1 uncultured Muribaculaceae bacterium | reverse complement strand
ATTAATCAGATAGTTGGTTATTTAATAAGTGGTGATCCTGGATATATTTCTTCTCATAAAGAAGCAAGAAATAAATTAACTAAATTAGATCGTTCTGAAATAGTTGAAATATTACTTGAATATTATATGGAGAACAAATGAGATATTTAGGATTAGATTTAGGAACTAAAACTTTAGGTATTGCTATTAGTGATAAAACTAATATTATGTCATCTTCTTTAAAAGTATTAAGATATAGTAATGGAGATTATTTGTTTTTAATTAATGAATTAAGAAAAATAATTGAAAAATATGAAATTAGTACTTTAGTATTAGGATATCCTAAAAATATGAATAATTCATTAGGAGAAGCTGCTGAAAGAGTAGAAAAATTTAAATCTTTATTAGAAGAAAATTTAAATATAAATGTTGTTTTAATAGATGAACGTTTATCTACTGTAGAAGCAGAAAATATACTTATCAGTAATGACATGAGAAGAAAAAAACGAAAAAAGATAATTGATGGTGTAGCAGCCATGGTTATATTAGATACTTATCTAAGAAAGAAAGGAAATGAATAATATGGAAGAAAATAAGGGGAAATTTACTATTAAGAATGAAGAAGGGAAAGAAATAGAATGCGATATATTATTTACTTGTGATTTAAAAGAAACAGGTAAAAGTTATATTGTATATACAGATAATTCTACAGATGAAGAATCAGGAGATATTAAATGTTATGCTTCTATATATGACCCAACTGGAAAAGATAGTTTACTACAACCTGTAGAAACAGAAAAAGAATGGCAATTATTAGAAAAATTATTTGAATCTATAGATAAAAAAATGGAAGAAAAAATTAAAGAATCAAAAACTGATAGTGAAGAGTAATTATGAATAAAAAGAAAAATATAAAAAGACTTATTATATGTCTAATTATATCTTTTTTGTCTTTTATTATATTATTTCTGAGTTTCTTATTGTTTAATTTATCTCCATTATCTAAAAGTAATAAAAATATATTGTTTGAAGTTAAAAGTGGATTAAGTAGTAGTACTATAATAGAAAATTTAAAAGATAGAGATTTAATTAGAAATGAATTAGTAGGTAAAATATACTTTAAGTTTAATAATAAATATATATTTAAGGCTGGAACATATCAGTTAAGAAGAAATATGTCTTTAAAAGATATCTTTAAATATATTAGTAATTCTAAAAATAATATTGATAATTTAGGTATAAAAGTAACTATTCCAGAAGGAAAAAGAATTACATATATCGCAAAAATTATTGATAAGAATTTTAATATAACTAAAGAAGAATTTATTAATACAGTTAATGATGAAGCATATATTAGAGAATTAATGACTAAGTACTGGTTTTTAACTGATGAAGTATTTAATGGAAATATTTATTATTCTTTAGAAGGTTATTTATTTCCAGATACTTACAGATTTGATGAGTCTTCAACAGTAAAAGATATGATTAAGACAATGTTAGATAATACTGGTTCTAAATTAGAGACTGTAAAAACTGAAATTCAAAATAGTGGATATTCTGTTCATCAGATATTATCAATGTCTTCTATTATAGAATTAGAGGGAGTTACAGAAAGTGATAGAAAGATAATATCTCAAGTTATATATAAAAGATTAAGATTAAATATGGCTTTAGGAATGGATGTTACTACATATTATGCAGTTAAAAAAGAAATGAATGAAACATTGTACGTTTCTAACTTTAATACAGAAAATGCATATAATACAAGGGGACCCAATATGGCAGGTAAACTTCCAATAGGTCCTGTATGTAATCCATCCTTAATGTCTATTAAATCTGCTTTAAATCCAGCTAGCACTGATTATTTATATTTTTATGCAGATATAAAAACAGGAAAAGTTTATTTTAGTAGAACATTAAGTGAACAAGAAAAAATAATTAAAGAAGTAGGATGATTATAAATGAAACAAACAATTTTAGATATGGAAGCATATGCTAGAGAGAATAATATACCAATTATAGAAAAAGATTCAATTACTTTTATAATGAAATATATTAAATTAAATAATGTAAAGAACATATTAGAGATTGGATCTGCTATTGGATATTCAAGTATATTAATGGCTTCAGTAGCACCAGATATTAAAATAACTACTATAGAAAAAGATCAAACTAGATATTTGGAATGTCTAAAAAATGTTAAAAAATGTGGATTAGAAAAAAATATTGATGTAGTATTTCAAGATGCATTAGATTTAAATCTAAGTGGAAATTATGATTTAATATTTATTGATGCTGCCAAGGGACAAAATACTAAATTCTTTGAAAAATTCAGTTATTTTCTAAGTGATAAAGGAGTAATTATTACTGATAATATTAATTTTCATGGATATGTGAATTCCAAGAAAGAAATAGAAAGTAAAAACTTAAATTCTTTAGTAGAAAAGATTAGAGATTATATAGAATTCTTAAAGAATAATAAGGAATATACTACTAAATTTTATGATATTGGAGATGGCTTAGCTGTAAGCTTTAAAAATAAAAATGAATAAGATATTAATAACAATTAAAAATATAGAAGAGATAGATTATTATAAAAACATAGGCATAAATGCCTTTGTTTTTCCTATTGGAGAATATTCCATTGGTTTTGATAAATATTTTACTATAGATGAAGTAGATGATTTGAAATTAGATAATTCATATATAATATTTAATAGAGTATTAGATTGTAATGATGTAGATTCTTTAAAAAAAATAGATGATTTTAAACATGTAAAAGGAATAATATTTGATGATTTAGCAGTATTTAATATATTTAAAAATAGAAATTTAGAATTAATATATTTAAATAGTCATTTTAATACTAATACTTTATCAATAAATTACTGGTTAAAAGAAGGAATAGATAGAGTAGTTTTAAGTAATGAGATTACTAAAGATGAAATAAAAGATATTATTGATAATATAAATGGAATGGCTGTAGTTCAAGTATATGGACTTAATATGGCTATGTATTCTAGAAGAACTTTAATATCCATTTATAATAAATTTTATAATTTAGAAGATGATAAAATATTAGATATTAAATCTAATAATAATGATTTTATTGTTTTAGAAGAAGAGAAAGGTACAGTAATATTTAATAAAAATATATATAATGCTATGGAATTAATAGATTATTTGAATAGTGATAAAATAAAATATTTTTATATAAATACATCTTTTATAGATAACAATATAATA
>CAYTXQ010000044.1:0-6580 GCA_964441535.1 uncultured Muribaculaceae bacterium | reverse complement strand
CAATGATATCAAGGAAAATGATGATTCAAAATGTTGCCGTATTCACCAGAACGAACCCTGGATTTGTAAACTTAGGACTAAAATTAGGAAAAGAAAAATTATTCAAATACATAAAAGATTTTGGATTTGGAGAAAAAACAGGAATAGATTTAAATGGAGAAAGTACTGGTATCTTATTTAAATTGTCAAATGTTAAAGAACTTGAACTTGCTACTACTGCATTTGGACAAGGAATAAGTGTAACCCCTATACAACAAGTAACAGCAGTATCAGCAATAGTTAACGGAGGAACTTTATATACACCATATATAGTTACTACTTTTTCAGAGCCAGAGACCAATAGCATTATCAAGGTTAATAAAAAGAAAAAGATAAAAGATAATATTATTTCTAAGGATACTTCTAGTTTAGTAAGATATGCTCTAGAAAGTGTAGTCGCTAAAGGTACGGGAAGAAATTCATACATAGAAAATTATAGAGTTGGAGGTAAAACGGGTACAGCTCAAAAAGTAAGTAATGGAGCATATATGGTAGGAAATTATATAGTTTCTTTTATGGGTTTTATGCCAGCAGATGATCCTGAAATAGTATTATATGTAGCTATTGATAATCCTAAGGGAGTTACACAATATGGTGGTACAGTTGCTGCTCCTATAGCAAAATCTATATTCAAAGACATTATTAATATCAAAGAATTTAAAATGGATAAGAATGGTTTATCAAAAGAATATAATTGGTTAGATGTTAAGTATAAAATGGTACCTAATGTTTTAGGTATGACTATAGAAGATGCCAAAAAGGAATTAAAGGGATTTAATATAGAATATTCAGGAGAAGGTAGTTCAATAATATACCAAAGTCCAAGTGCGGACATATTAGTGCCAGAATATTCTAAGATAAAAGTATTACTAGGATAGATGTAAAAAACATGTCAATAAAAGTCATATCGTAATAAATAAATAATGTGATGTAGTATAATTATTTAAAGAGGTGTTTTTTAAATGTTAATATTAGCAAAGGCAGCAATGGCTTTAATGCTTGGTTTTATTTTAGCAATAATTACAGGATTAATTTTAATTCCAATTTTAAAAAAATTAAAGGCTAAACAGCACGTATCACAATATATAGGAGAAAGGCACTTAGTTAAAGAAGGAACTCCTACTATTGGAGGTTTAATATTCATTATACCTACAATAATTAGTTTAATATTGCTATATATAAAGGGGAGTATAGAAATTAGTTCTAACTTGATTATAGTACTATTTGTATTTATTTCATATGGATTATTAGGTTTCTTAGATGATTATAAAAAAATAAAAGAAAAAAACAATAAAGGATTAAGTATAAGTACAAAATTAATTATACAGAATTTTATAGCATTAGTATTTTTCTACATATTTATGAATAATGGAGGAATTACAACTTTAAGAATAACAACACTAGGAATAAGTATTCCTTTAGGATGGACTTTTGGATTGTTTATTTTATTCTTATTAGTAGGTACAAGCAATGCAGTTAATATAACAGATGGTTTAGATGGTTTAGCTGGAGGTTTATGTGCATTAGCATTTATAGCATATGGCCTAATAACATGGAATACTGGCTGGATGCAGGGTTATGCTGAAGTGGCAATATTCTGTTTTATACTAGTAGGAGCCATACTAGGATTTTTAATGTTTAACAGTCATCCTGCTAAAGTATTTATGGGAGATACTGGATCAATGGCTTTAGGAGCTGCTTTAGCCACTATAGCTATCTTAACTAGACATGAACTTACATTAGCGATTGTAGGTGGAGTATTTGTAGTAGAAGCGTTGAGTAGCATTATTCAAATAATAGCAATAATAAAATTCAAAAGAAAAGTATTTTTAATGGCCCCTATACATCATCATTTTGAAAAACTAGGATGGGAAGAAACTGATATAGTTAAATTATTTTGGACAGTAGGATTTTTACTAGCAATGGGAGCAATAACATTTGGTATTTGGATATAACAAGGTATAAAAAGCCTTGTTTTTTAATATCTATTTATTAGGGTGTACTATGAAAAATAAAATAGATAGAGTATTGTTAATAAGTGTTATTTTAATGTCAATTTTTGGAATTATAATGATATATTCTAGCAGTTCCATATGGGCAGAATATAAATTTAATGACCCTTTTAGATATTTAAAATTTCAAAGTATTTTTTTTATCATATGTACTATAATTATGTTGATAATTAGCAAAATAGATGTTAAAATTTTTAAAGAAAAATCTAATTCTATATTATTAATATGTTTTATTTTATTAGCATTAGTGTTAATTCCAGGAATAGGAGTAATAAGAAATGGTTCTAGAAGTTGGTTTGGAGTAGGTTCTTTAGGAATACAACCCAGTGAGTTTGCCAAAGTAGGATTAATTATATTTGTAGCCAAATATTTAAGCAACAATCAAAGAGATATAAAAAAAATAGTTAGAGGAGTATTTCCAATACTATTCATTATAGGAGTGTTTTTTTTACTAATAATGTTAGAACCTGATTTTGGAACAGGTATAATTATGGTTTCTACATTAGTAGTAATGCTTTTTATTTCAGGTGTAAGACTTTCTTTTTTTATGAATGTAGGTGTAGTAGGTTTAATAGGTATTACTGCTTTAATTGCTGTAGCACCATATAGATTAGCAAGGATAGTATCATTTTTAAATCCATGGAGTGATCCTTTAGGAAGTGGATTTCAAATAATACAATCATTATATGCTATAGGGCCAGGAGGTTTACTTGGTTTTGGTTTTGGCAATTCAATACAGAAACATTTTTATTTACCAGAACCTCAAACAGATTTTATATTTTCAATTATATCAGAGGAATTTGGATTCCTAGGAGTATTAATAGTAACATCGTTTTTTTTATTAATATTCTATAGATCTTTAAAAATTGCATTAAAAACTACTGATCTATTTTCTAAGTATTTAGTATTTGGTTTAATATTTGGAATAATGTTTCAGGCATCTTTAAATTTAGCTGTTGTAGTAGGATTAATTCCAGTAACAGGAGTAACATTACCATTTCTTTCTTATGGAGGAAGTAGTTTATTAGTAAGTATGATAAGTATAGGAATGATATTGAACGTAAGTAAAAATAATAATTGACAGTTAAAACAAATGTTCGATATAATATATTTAATAATTCAGGAGGCAAATATGAACGAACTAATGGTTAAAGATAATATAAAAATAGAAAACATAATTTATGAAATTAGAGATAAACAAGTAATGCTAGATAGTGACCTTGCAAGACTTTATAATTATTCTCACGGTACTAAAGCGTTAAATCAAGCAGTTAAAAGAAATATTAATAGATTTCCTAGTAGATTTTATTTTCAATTAACTGCTGAAGAATTAAGCTTTTTGAACTGGTCACAATCTGTGACCAGTTTAGATAAAAGAAAATATTCTAGCACATTGCCTTATGCTTTTACTGAACAGGGAGTTGCTATGCTTGCAACAATTCTTAAAACCGAAGTGGCAACTGAAATAAGTATAAGAATTATGGATGCATTTGTAGCGATGAAAAAACATATTTCTATTAGTTTAATTGAACAAAGTTATTATAATAAAATGATTATTAAACATGACAATGATATTAAGTTATTACAAAAATTATTTGACAAACTTTCAAATAAAGAAAAAAATAATCATATGTTTTATGAAGGACAAATATACGATGCTTACTCATTAATGCAAGATATTTTATTATCTTCAAAAGAAAATATTATAATAATTGATAATTATATTGATAAAAATATATTAGATATATTATCTAATATAAATAGAGACATTATTATAATAACTAACAAATATAGTAATGAAGATTATAATAATTATAAAAAGCAATATAAAAACATACAATTAATAATTAATAATTCCTTTCATGATAGATTTATAATAATTGATAAAAAAGTTTTATATCATTGTGGTTCTTCTTTTAAAGATTTAGGTAAAAAGTGCTTTGCCATTACTAAGATGGAAGATAATAGTTATTTGGATGAATTATTAAAGTATATAAAATAGAAAAAGTCTACATTTTATTTGACTGGTGTAATGATTCAATTCTTTCTTATAGAGGAAGTAGTTTATTAGTAAGTATGATAAGTATAGGAATGATATTAAATAAGTGAAAATATATAATATTGTTAACTTATTTAACAAATAATTTAAATTTTATTAAATGTAAAATAGAATTTTAATTTAAATAAACAAGCAAAAATAATATTTTTGTAATTTTTCTTTTTGGTATTTATATATTATTATTTTACTAGAAAGGAAATAGGAATGTGTTAGAAAATAATAAATTAGATAATTATAATGAAAACACTTTTGAATCAATAAAGCACATTGATGAATATGAAAATGAATATTGGGAAGCTAGAGAATTACAAAAAGTATTAGAATATAAGGAATGACGCTTTTTTGAAAGAGTAATTAATAAAGCTCAAATAACATGTGATATCAGCAATAATAGTATAAATGAGCATTTTGGAGTTTACTCCAAAATGGTTAGAACTGTATCTTCTGTAAGATCAATAATAGATTATAAATTATCTAGATATGCCTGTTATTTAATAGTTCAAAATGGTAATTCTAATAATAAAAATATTGCTTTAGGTCAGACATATTTTGCAGTTCAAACAAGAAAGCAAGAGCTTACAGAAGAAGAATATGAAACGTTATCTGAAGATGATAAAAGATTATATCGTAGAAAGCAAATAAAAGATGGGAATTATCTTTTAAATAAAGCAGCAGCAAAAGTAGGAGTTAAGAATTTTGATAAATTCCATAATGCAGGGTATAAAGGATTATATAATGGCGAAACTGCAGATGATATTGCCAAAAGAAAAGGATTAAGATATCGAGAGGATATCCTAGATAATATGGGAAGTAGTGAATTGATTGCAAACTTATTTAGAATAAATCAAACAGAACAGAAACTAAAAAAACATAATATTAATAGTGAAGGAATGGCCAATGATGTTCATTTAGAAGTAGGTAAAAGAGTTCGTCAAACTATAAAAGAATTAGGTGGAACTATGCCTGAAAATTTACCAACTCCCAATAAAAGTTTAAAAAAACTAGAAAAAGAAGATAAAAGAAAATTACCAATTTTATAGTAAATATGAAAAAACTTGTAATTTTTTAAAGAAAGGAAATAATAATATGTTAGAAAATAATAAATTAGATAATTATAATGAAAACACTTTTGAATCAATAAAGCACATTGATGAATATGGAAACGAATATTGGGAAGCGAGAGAATTGCAAATAGTGTTGGAATATAATAAATGGGAAAATTTCATTAAGGTAATCGATAGAGCCAAAACTAATTGCGGTGAGAGTGGATACAATATCAATGACCATTTTCCCGAGGTCAGGAAAATGGTCAAAACTGGAGATTCTATAAGACCAATAATAGATTATAAATTATCTAGATATGCATGTTATCTTATAGTATTAAATGGAGATCCTAAGAAAAATGTAATATCATTGGGAAAAACATATTTTACTATACAAACGCGAAAACAAGAATTAGCAGAAGAAGAGTATAATCAACTAAGTGAAGATGATAAAAGATTATATAAAAGAGATAAAACAAAAAGAGCAAATTATCTTTTGAATCAAACTGCAAAAAATGCAGGTGTTAAAAATTTTGATAAATTTCATAATGCAGGGTATAAAGGATTATATAATGGTGAAACGGCCAATGATATTGCTAGAAGAAAAGGATTAAGGTATAGAGAAGATATTTTAGATAATATGGGAAGTGAAGAACTAGCGGCTAATGAATTTAGAATTACACAAACGGATTCTAAAATTAAAAGAGAATTAATTAAAACGGAAGAAACTGCCAACAAGGCACATTATTTAGTGGGTAAAAAAGTGAGAAAGACTATAAAAGAATTAGGTGGAACTATGCCTGAAGAATTACCTAATCCTAGCAAAAGTTTAAAGGAAATTACTAAAATAGCATTAACTATTAATTCTATAAAAAAGCAATAAATAATTGAACGAAAAAGCATTTATAACTATATATTAACATGATATAATTAAAATATAAATATTATAAAACTCAAGGTGATACATATGAAAAAACGTTTTGAAGTATATGATTTGTATTGGTATTTTGCGTGTGAAAGACAAAATATTTTTATTAAAAAAAGAGATGGGCTACCAAAACCTTGGACTAATGATAAAATACTGTCTGAATATAAATTTTGCAATAGTTATAGAGTTAATGATAGAGTTAGTCAATATTTAATTAAAAATATAATTTATAATGGTAAAAATTATACTAAAGAAGATATGATTTTTAGAATAATGTTATTTAAATTATTTAATAAAGAAAGTACTTGGGAATTGTTTTTAAAAAATATTGGAGATATTAAACTATCAACTTTTAATTTTGATAAATATTCAAATATATTAGCAAAATCTATTAGTGGCGGTAATTCTATATATAATGATGCATATATAAGTTGTGCTAATAAAGCATATGGATATAATCGTAAGCACGAGAATCATTTGGAATTAATAAATCAAATAT
>CAYTXQ010000043.1:0-6600 GCA_964441535.1 uncultured Muribaculaceae bacterium | reverse complement strand
CGCACGCCTGATAAGCGTGAGGTCGATGGTTCAAGTCCATTCAGGCCCACCATTTTGTTTAAAAATGGCCCGTTGGTGAAGTGGTTAAACACACATGCCTTTCACGCATGCATACATGGGTTCAAATCCCGTACGGGTCACCAAATTTTAAATTTAAAACCACTTCTTAATTTGAGTGGTTTTATTTTGAAAAACATTGCGTTAGGTATATATGTTTAATATAATTAAATTGGAAGTGACGTATTGAATGGTAGATTATAATATATTTAACAAAAACATTGATTTAGTTAATATTTTAGAAATTGATCCTAGTATTGATGTAAAATTATATCATTTTTTTAAAGATAAACTATACAAAACTAATAGTGCTTATTTAACTAAAAAAACAGCATTAAAATTAAAAAAAGCAAATGAATTAGCAAATAAAAAAGGATTTAAAATTAGAATTTATGAAGCTTATAGACCGTATTATATAACAAAGTTATTATGTGATAAATATAAAGAAGAGGTAAAATCAGGTCTTCTTGGAAATGGAATTAGTTGGCATAATACAGGAATGGCAGTTGATGTAACTTTAGTTGATATTAAGACAAATAAAGAATTGAGTATGCCTACTAAGTGTTGTGAACTTATATCAGATGCAAGTAAAAGCAATAAAAATTCAATTATTTTAAAAGAAATAATGAATAGATCAGGTTTGTATTATATGCTAAAGAATGGTGGCACTTTTTTGATTGGTTTGATGAAAATAATAATAAAATAAATATAGAAGAACAAAAAATTTATAATTTTAAAATTTAATGAATATAAAAAAGTGTAATAATAAAAATATTGTGTTGACTCTCCAGTTAACTATAATGTTACAATCTATTTGGAAAGGAGAATAATATGTATAAAATAGGTGATTTTTCTAAAATAAGTGAAGTTTCTATTAAAACTTTAAGATATTATGATGATATTAACTTATTGAAACCTTCCTATCAGGATTTTTTTACTGGATATAGATATTATGAAGAAACTCAATTGAATGAAATAACCTTAATTAAAAATCTTAAAGAATTGGGGTTAACATTAACTGAGATAAAGAAGTATATTGAAAGTAAAGAAATGGATATTTTTGAAATAAAAAAGAAAGGATTTGAAAAAACCATGAAAAAGATTGATGAATTTATTGAAAAGAATAAAAAACAAATTGTGTATTCTATAAGAGAAAGCGACTATAATGAATATATTATTATAAACGGAATTAAACAATCATTATGTCCTCAAGCGTTAGAAGTAAGAGATAATAATGCAAAATATTATATTATTGAAAAAAACAATACTTTTTTTGATGATTTTTGTGTTTTTGCAGAGGACAATTGGATTACAATAGAGAAAGATGTTTTTTTAGATGATAATCTCTTAAATCAAATAATTAATGGCATAAAGAAAGACTTTGATTTTCTTGCTACTTATGTTTTAGAAGATAAGAAAGATGTTATTGATAAAATAAAAGAAAAATTTGAAATAATTTCAGATGAAGAAATTGAAGAAGGAAGCTTTAAATTTAAAAAAATAAAGTTTTATATATAAAATCAGGTCACTATTAAATTAGTGATTTTTTTGTTATAATATTTAAAGATATATAAAATAATAATTGTTTTTATTAAATAGGATAAAATATATATAGAAAGGGATCTGATTAAATGAAAATATTATTGACCGGGGCAGCTGGAAATGTTGGATTTGAGACTTTAAAAAAATTAATTGATAAAAATTATGAAGTTACTGTTTTAGAATTAGATAATAAGAAGACTAGACAGAAACTTAAATCTTTTCAAGATAAGATAAAAATTTTCTATGGCTCAATTAATGATAAAAATTTAATTATGAAATTAGTTGAAAACCAAGATGTAATCATTCATTTAGCTGCTATTATTCCTCCTCTTGCTGATAAAAATCCACTTTTAGCAAGACAAGTTAATTTTTATGGAACATTAAATATCATTGAAGCTATAAAGAAGCAAAAGATAAAACCATTTTTGATTTATTCATCATCAGTAAGCGTATACGGTGATCGTTTAGAAGATCACTTAATTGAAGTAGGTGATCCATTAAAACCTAGTTTAGGGGACTATTACGCAGAGACTAAAATTGCAGTCGAGCAGTTAATAGAACATTCTAATATACCATATACTATCTTTCGTTTAACAGGTATTATGGGTTATCCAGCTACTGATCCTTTAATGTTTCATATGCCTCTTGACACAAGATTAGAAATTGCAAGTAATGTTGATACAGGAACAGCGTTTGCCAATGCTGTATCTCATTTAGAAGAATTAAAGGGAAAAATCTTCAATTTAGGCGGAGGAGAAAAATGTCGTACTACCTATAGAAAGTTTATTAGAGAAATGTTTAAAATTTATGGTTTAAACTTTCGTTATCTTAAAGATATGGCATTTGCTAACCAAAACTTTCATTGTGGATATTTTAAGGATAGCTATAAATTAAATGATATTTTAGATTTTCAACATGATACTTTAGAAACTTATTATGCAAGAGTAAAAAAAGAAACTAAAGGAATTGTAAGGTTAATGGCTAGAATTTTCAGTCAACCTATTATTTATTTTTTACAAAAAAAATCAGAACCTTTGCTTGCAAAAAAACATAAAAACATATCATTAATTAAACGATTCTTTAAAGAAAAAAAGCAAAAATAAAATAATTTTAAACTTTATATAAAACAAACAAACGTTTGCAAAGTAAAAATATTTATGATATTATTATTTTGGGTGATTAATATGGATGTATTAACTAAACTTAAAATATTATCTGACAGTGCTAAATATGATGTTTCGTGTAGTTCTAGCGGCTCTAATAGAAAAAATAATAATAATGGAATTGGTAATGCAAAATTTTCGGGATTATGTCATAGTTTTACCGCTGATGGCAGGTGTATTTCTTTATTAAAAATATTAATGACTAATTCTTGTATATATAATTGTAAATATTGTATTAATAGATCTTCCAATAGCATTGAAAGAGCATGTTTTACTCCAGAAGAAATAGCGAGTTTAACTATAAATTTTTATAAAAGAAATTATATTGAAGGATTATTTTTAAGTTCTGGAATAATAAAAGATGCTGATTATACAATGAGTAAAATGTATGAAGCAGTAAAGTTATTAAGAGAAAAATATCATTTTAATGGATATATTCATACCAAAACTATACCTGGGGCTAGTAAAGAACTTATAGATAAAATGGGGCTTTTAGTAGATAGAATGAGTGTAAATATAGAACTGCCTTCTAATGAAAGTCTTAAGTTATTGGCACCTAATAAGGATAAAGAAAAGATAATTACTCCAATGAAATATATATCAAACACAATAAAAAATAAAAAATCTTTTGTTAGAGCAGGTCAGACTACTCAAATGATTATAGGAGCATCCCCTGATACTGATTATAAAATCTTATCATTGACAGAAAATTTTTATGATAAATTAAAACTTAAAAGAGTATATTATTCTGCATATGTTCCAGTTAATAAAGATGAGAATTTACCGGCTATAAAGGAAATACCCTTATTAAGAGAGAACAGACTTTATCAGGCTGACTGGCTTTTAAGATTTTATGGTTTTAAAGTGGAAGATTTATTAGATAGAGATAATCAAAACTTTAGTTTAATGTTAGATCCTAAAGCTGACTGGGCGTTAAGACATTTGGATCTTTTTCCAATAGAAATAAATACAGTAGATTATTTATTTTTAATAAAAGTACCAGGTATAGGTATAACATCTGCAAAAAAAATAATAACTGCAAGAAAATATAGTAAACTTACTTTTGATGATTTGAAAAAAATGAAAGTTTCTGTAAAAAGAGCAAAATACTTTATAACTTGTAATGGAAAATTCTTTGCTTCTTCTAATATTTTTAGAAAAGATATTATAACAGAACATTTAATAAATGAAGAAAGAAATAAGGATAATATTCAATTATCGTTATTTCAACCTACAAAGAAAGATGTGGTAAAATGTCTAACTGGAGAATTTTAGATAATACTTATATATATGATTCCTCTATAGAAGGATTTTTAAGTATAGTATATGAATCTTTAAAGTTAAAAATAATACCAAGAGAAATAGTTCCAGAAGATAATTATATAGATAATATTTTAGAAACTCCTGTGTATATAAAAACTGATAATGATAAATATAATACAATGTTTAATTACCTTAAAAAGTTTTCGGATCAAACTTTATATAACGTTTATACTTCTTTCTTATCTGGAAATATTAATAAAGAAATTATAATTTTAAAATATATAATTAGTGTTTATAAATATGGAAATAAATTCAATTTTATGAAGAATAAAAAAGAGTTTATAGATATGAACAGTTTAAGTTCAAAAGTTATGAAAGAATCTCATCGTATGAAAGGATTTTTAAGATTTAGAGAGATATCTAATAAAGTTCTTTATGCAGAAATTGTACCTGAAAATAATATTTTAGAACTATTATCAAAACATTTTAAAGATAGACTTAAAAATGAATTATGGATTATAAGAGATAAGAAAAGAAATTTATGTTCTATATACAACAAGAAAAATTACATTATTATAGATTGTAGTGATATAAATTTTGATAATATAGATAATAATAAAGAAGAATTATATCAGGATTTATGGAAAAACTATTATAAAAATATAACTATAAAAGAGAGAAAGAATTTAAGATGCCAAATGAATTTTATGCCCAAAAAATATTGGAAATATTTAATAGAAATGGAAGATAATTATGATTAAGCCAGTAAATAATAATTTATTAATAAAAATTATAGAAAACGAAACAGTTACTAAACAAGGTTTAATAATAAAAAACGATAAAAACGAAGATATAAAAAGAGGTAAAATTATTAAAATAAGTGATGATATTGTAGATAATAATTTAAAAGAAAATATTGAAATTATATTTAATTCAGAAGATAGTAATAAAATATTTTATGATAATCAAAATTACATTTTAATAGATAAAGATAAAATTTTAGGAATAATTGAGTAGGTGATGATATGGGTAAAAATATTATAAGAGGGTTAGAAGCAAGAAACGCTCTTTTATCAGGTATAGATAAACTTGCAGATACTATTAAAGTTACTTTAGGACCAAAAGGGAGAAATGTTGTAATAGACAATGAATTTTTAAATCCATATATTACTAATGATGGCGCTACAATTGCTAGAGAAATTGAACTTGATAATAGATTAGAAAATGTAGGTGTTGAATTAATAAAAGAGGTTACTCAAAATACAAATGATTTGGCTGGAGATGGTACTACAACGGCTACAATACTTGCACAGGCTTTATTACATGAAGGATTAAAATATATAGAAAATGGATATAATCCATTGATATTAAAAGAAGAAATAACTGAGTGTGTGAAAGATATAGTTGATAAAATGAAACAACTTAGTTGTGAAATTAAAACAATAGAAGAAATAAAAAATATTGCTAGAATATCATGTGGTAATAATGACATAGGAGATCTTATAGGAGAATCAATGAGTAAAATTGGTCTTAATGGACTAATAACCATTGAAGAATCTCAAAGCACTGAAACTACATTGGATATAGTTAACGGATATGAATTAGATTATGGATATGCTTCATCTTTTTTACTTACAGATAATTCTAAGTTAGTAGCAGATTTTTCTGATCCTTATATTTTAATAACAGATTCTAAAATAGATTCTGTAGATCAAATAGTAAATATTTTGGAAAAAATAATAGAACTTAATGGTAATCTTGTTATATTTTGTGAAAATATAGATGAAAGTGTATTATCTAATTTAATTTTAAATAAAGTTAGAAATATATTAAATGTTACTGTAGTTAAAGTTGCAGATGAAGGAGAAAAAAGAAAGAATATTTTGAAAGATATTTCTATTATTACAGGTGGAAAATTTATAAGTAATGATTTAAATACAAACTTAAGTGATATAGAAATATCTGATTTAGGTAGATCTTTACAAATTCAGGTGTTTAAAGAAAAAACTATTATTATTAATGGAAAAGGAAATATTAATGAAATAGAACATTATATTAATCAAATAGAACATCAGTTTGAAAAAGAAACAGTTGATTTTGAAAAAGATATATTAAAACAGAGGTTATCAAGATTAACTGGAAGTGCTGCTATTATAAAAGTGGGGGCATTAACAGAATTAGAAATGAAAGAAAAAAAGATGAAGATAGAGGATGCATTATGTTCTACGAAAGCAGCTTTAAAAGAAGGAATACTACCCGGAGGAGCAGTTACTTACTTATATCTATCTCAATATATAAAAGATAAAAACATTGGTAGTAAAGTATTAAAAATGGCTCTGGAAGTACCTTTTAGACAATTACTAATTAATTCTGGTTTAGATGAAGAAAAAATATACAATAAAGTAATAAAACAGGATTTTGGGATAGGATATGATGTAGTTAGTAATAAAATAATTGATATGAAAAAAAATGGTATTATAGATCCGACTATGGTAGAAAGAGTAGCTTTAGAAGCAGCAGCAAATATAGTATCTTTAATATTAACTACTGAAAATATAGTTATAGATACTTCAAA
>CAYTXQ010000042.1:0-6747 GCA_964441535.1 uncultured Muribaculaceae bacterium | reverse complement strand
CTAAATGCACAAATTGACTAAAGCTTCCTTTAACTATTAATTCTCCATAATCATAATTACATATTCTACTTAATAATAATCTAGAAAAATATGTATTATAAGTATTTTGAATATTCATACCTAAACGAATTGATTCCTTTTTTAAAAAACTCTTCATTTGATCACTGTTCTTAAATTTCATACAATATTCACCCCTTAAAATTATTGTATATGATAGCATAATATTATTAAAAAATCAAATTTCACTAGACTTATTCATTAAAGTATGATAAAAATAATATATGATTTATATGAGGAGGCATTAGATATGGCAAAAAAAGTAACAAAGAAAAAACCTTTATTTGGTAATTTACGCTCTCATGCATTAAATATTACTAAAACTAGACAGAAACCAAATTTACAGAAAAAAACTATAAATGGAGAAAAAGTAATAATAAGTGCTAGGGAAGCAAAAAAATTAAATAAGAAAGAAAAATAAGATTCGTAAATTTATGAATCTTATTTTATTAAATCTATTTGTTTTTGATAATCATCAAACTTACATATAAATGAACCTACTACAAACATATCTATTCCTTTTTCTTTACAGGAAACAGAAGTTTCTTCATTTATTCCACCATCTATACTAATTATATATTTATAATTATTTTCTATTTTAATAGAATATAATTTTTCTATTTTATCTAAACTACTTGGAATAAATTCTTGTCCGCCTTCTCCAGGAGGAACACTCATAATTAATACTTGATCCAAATAAGGCAAGTATTCTTTTATATCATCTATTTCTGTTTCAGGTTTTATAGACATACCAACTTTTATACCAATATTTTTTATATATTCTATTATTTTTTTTGCTTCTTTTACTGCTTCATAATGAAATGTTATATATTCTGTATTTAAAGTAGCAAAATCTGATATATATTTTAAAGGATTACTTACCATTAGATGAACATCCAATGGTTTTTTCACGTTGTTTAAATATTTTTTTAATTCATTAAATGTTAAACTTTTATTCTCTACAAATTTACCATCCATAAAATCAACATGAATATAGTCTGCGTTAGTATCTTCTATTTTGTTAATAGTGGTTTTCAAATCATATTTACTACTTAAAAATGATACTGATATTTTCATTTTTTCACCTCATTAATAAATTTAACGTAATTATCGTATCTAGATTTCATTATTTCATTATTTACTACTGCATTTTTTATATTGCATTCCTGCTCATTTATATGACTACAATCTTTGTATTTACAATCATAATTATTAAATTCTATAAAACTTTTCTTAATATCATCAGTTGAAATATTCTCAAAACTTAAAGAAGAAAAACCCGGAGTATCGGCAATTAAAATATTATTTATATTAAATAATTCTACATGTCTAGTAGTATGTACTCCTCTACCTAAAGCTTCACTTATAGAAGAAGTTTTAAGATTTAATCTGCTATCAAATTTATTTAATAAAGAAGATTTACCAGCACCAGTTTGTCCAGTTAAAACTACAATTTTATTTTTTAAAACTTTTTTTAACTTTTCTATTTCTTTATTGTTAAAAACTTTTATACCTAGTTTTTGATAATAATCAACTATTATTTCTAAATTAGAAAGTTCTTCTTTATTTAGTAAATCTAATTTAGTAAAACAAATAATAGGTTCTATATTATTATAAATAATATTTATTAATAATTTATCCATTAAATTTAAAGATAAATCAGGCTTTTTAACACTTGTAACTATCACTGCCATATCAATATTAGCAATTACTGGTCTTTTAAGAACATTTTTTCTTGGAAATAATTTAATTATATAATTATTTTTAATATCAACTTCACAATAATCTCCTACTACGGGAGTCTCTTTATCATTGCGAAATTTTCCTCTTGCTCTACATTCATATAAATTATTATCTATTTTGACAGTAAATAAATTACTAATAATTCTTACTATTTGACCTTTCATTTAATCTCCTAAAAGATCATCGCCAGTTGAAGTAGAAGAAGCTATTTTTATTTTTAATGTTACACCTGCTGCTATTACACTTCCTTCAGGTCTATTTTGACTTATTATAGTTCCTTCTTTATATTCATCTGTTTCAACATATTCTATATTACAAGTTAATTTGTATTGATCACAGAAAGCATTTATATCATCTACAGTATAATCTCCTGAAGTAAAGTTTGGATACTTAGATAATATATTTGGAATATATAATGTAACCGTATCACCTTCAACTACTTTAGTTCCTGCTTCTGGAGATTGTTTTATTATTTCTCCATCCTCATATAAAGTAGCATCATCAACATCTTCTTTTTCTATTACTACATTTATTTTCTGAACTTCAAGTTTTGCTTTTATTTCAATATAATTTTCTCCTGTATAGTCTTCTAATTTTACAGCATTAGTACCTAATGAAATATATAAAGTAATAGTAGTACCTTTAGTTCTTGTACTTCCTATAACTGGACTTGTCTTAACAACTAATCCTTCTTCTATTTTTTCATCATAAACTTCTTTATATTCAGATTCTATTTTAAATCCTTTTTCTTTTAATATACTTTCTGCTTCTAGAGGTTCTTTACCTTCTACATTAGGGATTTTAATTTCGGGAGTATTTGAGGCTCCTAAAACTATAAAAACAATCACAGTAGTAACTAAAACTAATCCTGCAAATATACTACCTAATAATAATAATAATTTATTCTGTTTTTTTAAATCTCCTTCAGTTATTTGTTTTGCTATAACCTCTTCACCATTACTTTTACTAATTTCTTTGTCTGTCATTAATTTAACAACTTTTGTATCATCTAAATCATTCTCTGGATGCTGGTAGACATATCTTGGTTCATCCTGTTTATTTTTATTCATACAAGTTTTTAAGTCTTCATACATTTCTCTTGCATCATTATATCTATTTTTAGGATTTTTTGCTGTTGCCTTTAATATTATGTTTTCTATACTTTGAGGTATATTAGGTAACTCACTTTTTATACTAGGCATAGGTTGTTTTAAATGTTTAAGTGCTATTTCTACAGCATTATCTCCTCTATAAGGTAATTTACCAGTAAGAAGTTCATACATTAAAATTCCCATTGAGTATATATCACTTTTTATTGTAGAACCTTTACCATTAGCCTGTTCTGGAGGTAAATAATGAACTGAACCCATTACAGAATTAGTCTGTGTCAACTGAGTAGAATTCAAAGCCATAGCTATTCCAAAATCTGTTATTTTAACTATACCATTTTCAAGAATCATTATATTCTGAGGTTTTATATCTCTATGTATAATATAAGAATCATGCGCATGAGCCATTCCTTCAGTTATCTGCAACATTATATCTACTGTTTCAGTAATAGTTAATTTTCCTCTTTTTTTAAGAAGTTCCTTTAAATGTTTACCTTCTATATACTCCATAACTATATAATATTGACCATTATCTTCTCCTACATCATAAACTTCTACAATATTTGGATGTGATAAGGAAGATGCACTTAACGCTTCTCTTCTAAAACGTCTTAAGAATTTTTCATCATTGGATAAATCTCCTCTTAAAACTTTTACTGCTACATTTCTATCTAATATAGTGTCATATGCTAAATAAACATTAGCCATTCCACCTTCTCCAATACTCTTAATAATTAAATAACGATCGTTAATCTTTTGCCCCTTATTTATCATTTAAAGCACCACTTTCTTCTAAAACTAAATACGCTACTGATATATTATCAGTTCCACCTCTTGCATTACTCTTACGAATCAATTTTATTACTTTTTCTTCTATATCTAATTCATCATCAATTAGTACTCTTTCTATCTGTTCTTTTGTTAACATTGTAGTAAGACCATCACTACATAACATTATTGAATCTATATTTCTATCTACATCAAATATATCTAATTCTGCTTTAGGGGCTGCTCCTAAAGCTTTCATGAGTACATTTCTTTTAGGATGATACATAGCCTCTTCTTCAGTTAAATCTCCTACATTTACAAGTAGATTAACTAAAGTATGATCTTTCGTTACTTTGTGTATCTTTTTATTTTTTATAACGAATCCTGATGAATCACCAATATTACCAAATATTAAAAATTCACTAGTTAATATTGCTATTACTGCTGTAGTACCTAAACCATTGGAATTAGAATTAGTTTCAGAGTATTTTAATATATTGTCATTTATCTCATTAATATTTTCATTTAACCAGTTTACAGCATCTAATTTAGACCCTATAGAGCTAATTTCTGAAAATCTTTTTCCTAAGTGAGTGACTACCATAGAACTAGCTACTTCTCCTGCTCTATGGCCTCCCATTCCATCTGCTACTACCATTAGATATTCATCTGAAGCATTATGAGTAATAACTACACTATCTTCATTATGATCTCTGACTTTACCTGAATCTGTTAAATAAAATGCTTTCATATTACACCTCTTTGCTTCTTAGCTGTCCACAGGCAGCATCTATATTACTACCAAATTCTTTTCTTATAGTGACATTAATCTTATGTTCTTTTAATATTTCATAAAAATTTTTTAATGTATTATTATCACTTTTTTTAAATTCTATGTTATTTGTTTCATTGTAATTAATTAAATTAACATAAACATTTAATCCAAATAATAGTTTAGATAATTCTAACGCACATTCTTCACTATCATTTATATTCTTTAGCATAACATATTCTATAGTCACTCGTCTATTAGTTACTTCAATATAGTGTCTAATTTCATCAATTAATTGACGAATATTATACGTTTTGTTTACTGGCATTATCATATCTCTAATTTTATCATTAGAACCATGTAGACTAATAGCCAAATTAACCTGATATGGTTCTTTACTAAAATCTCTTATCTTAAGAACTAATCCACAGGTAGATATTGTAATGTGTCTAGCTCCTATTTCTAAGGCTTTATAATGATTAATTATATTAATAAATCTCATAATATTTTCATAATTATCAAAAGGTTCACCTATACCCATTATTACGACACTGGAAATTCTTTTTTTAATTTTTTCTTCAATAAGTATTATCTGCTCTACCATTTCATAAGCATTTAAATTTCTTATTTTTTTGCATCTTCCACTTTCACAAAATTTACATCCCATATTGCATCCTACTTGACTGGAAATGCATATTGATAATCCATAATCATGTTCCATTAATACTGATTCAATATAATTATTATCCTCTAATTCAAACAAATATTTACTTACTAATTTATCATGTTCTTCTTTCTTAATGCTAATCATATTAAAACTAATATCTTCTTTTATTCTTTCTCTTAATTCTTTACCAATATTAGTCATTTTATCTATATTATATATTCTTTTCTTATAAATCCATTCAAAAACTTGAGAAGCTTTATATTTTTTCTCATTTATACTTAAAAAGTATTCTTCCAATTCCTCTAGTGTATAATCAAATATATTTCTCATCATTTCACCTAACTAATTATATCAAAATAAAAGAAGAAATACTATTCTTCTATTATTTTAAATGTCAATAAATATATATCACTACCAGAAGTTATCTTTATATTTTCTATAGAAATATCACTAATATTTATTTCTATTATTAAGTCTTCAGATACATTATATTTATAAATAGTTTCTTCTTTATCATAACTAATTTCTGGAGATATTAATTCTACATTTTTAATTATATAACTTGGAGTTATATAATTTTTATTAATCTCTTCATATATAGTATTATCAATAACTTTATCATCTAATTTTATTTGATAAACTCCTGTATCATCCACATAATATTCTTTTAAATAAAGAGAAGTCTTCTTATATCCAGAATCACTAACTTCTGTAGTTTCACCTTTATATATTATTTTTTCACTATCAATTGTAATATCATAATTATATTTGTAATTGTTTTCAAGTAAAGCGTTCTGCATATCACCATATGTAATACTTTCTTCTATTACAGCGTTATTATTGTCTACACTATTAAATACATTACCTAAAATAATTACAAAACCTATAAATATAAAGTATCCAAGTAATTTAATAGCTGCTCTAGATTGTTTGTTAGCCCATATAACTGAAAATTTGCTTGGTTCTTTTTTTTCTTTTTTCTTCATAAAAACTCTCCTAATTATAAATATATTATACTATTATTTTAGATAAATAGCAAATATGTTATTCTTCAATAAAACTTTATTTTAATACGGCATATCCTTTATTTTCATCTATTTTCCAAATATTATCAAAATCAAATCCTATATAAGAACTTTCTGAATTTATATTTGAGTTTGTTAAATTAGGTGGCGAAGATGGTATGAAAGATGAAACAACTGAATTATAACCAATTTCATATCCACTATATTTATCTATATTATATAGTACATTATTTATATTTGAAGACTCTTCTGTATATCCAAATATTCCTCCCTCATAAAATCCATTATAAGTTGGATCTTCTTCTCTAATATCAGCGGTATTAGTTGATATATTCATTAAAGAATAAGAATTAGATACTGATCCATTATTATAACCAGATATTCCCCCTAGTCCACTTAATTCGATATTAAACCGTAACCATTGAGCTTCCATATTTATCGTTCCTACAGAATAACTGTTTTCTATAGAACCGACATTAGTTCCAGTTATTCCTCCTGCTTTAAAAGAATCATTGCACATGTAAGTAAACAAGTTATAATTTCGGCAAAAAGTAGAAAGTTTTATATTTCCTTTATAATTTGAAAGAGATATACTTCCTTCATTAT
>CAYTXQ010000041.1:5355-6767 GCA_964441535.1 uncultured Muribaculaceae bacterium | reverse complement strand
ATATGCAGTAATGAATGTTATAATTCCAGATAAACTTGATCGTAAGCAAAGAGATCTAATTAAAGAACTGGATAAGACTGAACTTGATAATTATAATGAGTTTAAAAAATTTAAAAAATATTTGAAGTAAATGAATTTCATTTACTTTTTTCTTACTTTAATATATAATAAATAACCATATAAAGAAATTATTGTAATGTAAACTTAATTTGTAAATAAGAAAAATAATGTAAAATATATTTAAATGTCACGTAAAATTGTGGTAAAATACTAGTGTAAATATAGAGGAGTACAGTATGAAAAATTTATTAATTAGTTTAAAAGATTTTGTTGATGTTATATCAATAACTGATATTATATTTTTATTGTTAGTATTAATATTAATAATATTAATTATCACTATGTTTTATATATTTAAATTAGGGCAAGAATATATATATGTAGAGAAAGATAAAACAATAGAAGAAGGAAATATCGAAATAAATGAACTATCTGATATAGCTAAAAATATAGATGAAAATAGAGGCCCATTAAGTATTAATTTAAGTGAATATGAGCAAGAACAAGAAGAAAATGCTATTATTAGTTATGATGAATTAATAAAAAATGCTGATAAGTTTCAGATTAGATATGATGATGAAGAAGACTTTGATGATGGATTAAAGGTAAGAAAAATAGAATTAGAACCTTTTAATTTTAAAGATGAAACTAAGGAAGATACTCCTAAAGTAAAAGTTATAAGTTATGAAAAAGAGGAAGCTTTCTTAGAGGCTTTAAAAATATTACAAAAAAATTTAATATAAAAGCCCTTTAAGGCTTTTTTAAGTAGGGGAAAATATGAAAGTATGTATAAAGACTCTTGGTTGTAAAGTGAACCTTTATGAGAGTGAAATGATTAAAGAAAAATTTATAGATAATAATTATGAAATAACTGAAGATGAAAAAATTTCAGATATTATAATAATTAATACTTGTTCAGTAACAAATACTGCAGATAATAAAAGTAAGAAAATTATAAGATCATCAAGAAGAGAGAATCCTAAATCTATAATTGTAGTATGTGGTTGTTCTTCAGAAAATAATAAAGAAGAGTTTAATGATTTAGGTATTGATATATTAATTGGAAGTAAAGATAAATCTAAAATAGTGAATTTAGTAAAAGAATACATTGATAATAAGAAAAAAATTATTAAATTCTATGATTTAAAATCTTTAGATTTTGAAGATATGTATATTAAAAAATTTAATTCTAAAACAAGAGCCTTTGTAAAAATTCAAGATGGATGTGATAACTATTGCAGTTATTGTGTTATACCTTTTTTAAGAGGAAATATAAGATTTAAAGAGTTTTCTAAAGTTATAGAAGAAGTAAATGAATTAGTTTCTTTTGGACATAAAGAAATAGTATTAAC
>CAYTXQ010000041.1:0-5255 GCA_964441535.1 uncultured Muribaculaceae bacterium | reverse complement strand
ATAGATAAAATTAGAGAACATATACCAGACATTAATATAACTACTGATATAATAGTAGGGTTTCCTAATGAAACTGATAGTGATTTTGAAGAAACTATAAAATTTGCTAAAGAAATGTTATTTGGAAAAATTCATGTTTTTCCATATTCAATAAGAAATAAAACTATAGCAAGTAAAATGGATAATCAAGTACCCAATAACATAAAAAAAGAAAGATCAAGAAAATTAATAGAAATTTCTAATGAGTTAGAATGTTTATATTATAATAAATTTATAAATAAAACTTTAAATATTCTAATTGAAGAAGTAAATGATAATAAAGTAAATGGATTTTCTTCAAATTATATAAAAGTTCTTATAAATAAAAAATTAGATTATAATAAAATATATAAAGTGAAAATAGTAAAAGTAAACAAACAATATGTAGAGGGAAAATTAGTTGAATAAATTACATTTATTTGATATAATTTTTGTATAAAATAAAAGGAGAAAAAATATGAGTGAAAATTCTGAAAAATTTTATGAAACACTAAAGGGTTTTAATGAAAATCAACCTAAAAATATGTCGCCAATTACACATTACACTGAAGAAGATTTAGACCTTTTAGCTAAAGATGAAAAAAATATTGAAATAGCTAGAATAAAAGCAAATACAGAAAAATATAAAGAGATTATAAACCAAAAAAGAAGAAAGAGATTAACAAAACAAAGAATTATAGAAGGAGTTTTGATAGCATCATTAATAACAGGAGGTGCAATAGGAGTACATTATTTCCATAAACACTTATCTAATCCAGAACCTACTACTTCAATAACAACAGAAACTTCTATTCCTTATGTTGATTATGATCAAATTTTAAATGGATATAATTATTGTAAAAAAGAGACAACTAATTTAAATCAAGAATATTCGGATTTAGTAAAATTGCTAGATGCTTTTCTAAATACTTATTCATTCCAATTTTATGGAACTATTACTGATCAAAGTAAACCTACTTTGACTGGAAATTATGCCGATGATAAAGCCGTAGTTAATGAGCATGTAGAAGAATATTTTAAAGATAGAACAGAAATTATGGATAAACTTAATAACTTACTTAAGAAAATAGGATATTATTATCAAGGTTATCAAGAAGGTAAAATATTAAATGAAGACGAAGTATATAACATGAGCTCTGAAGTAAAAGATTGGTTATCATCTTTAGGTAATCAAGATATGAATAAATATCAATTAATATTTGAAGAAGAACCGGGAAGAAAATTAAATTAGCGAAAATTTATTCGCTTTTTTTATGTTTTGATGTTAAAATTAAAAAAGGTGATACTAATGAATTACATCAAGGGTAAATACAGATCTACTATATTTAAAAGTGATAATGGTTATTATGTAGGATTATTTAAAATAAAGGAAACTAATGAGGAAGAGTTAGTTGATTTTGTTAATAAAACTATTACTTTTACAGGGTATTTTTCTAATTTAAATATGGAAGATACTTATATTTTATATGGTAAATATGTTTTTCATGAAAGATATGGTTATCAATATCAAGTATCTTCTTATGAAAAGGTAATACCTGAAGGAAAAGATGCTATTATAGAATTTTTATCAAGCGATTTAATAAAAGGTTGTGGAGAAAAAACTGCTATTAAAATAGTAGATACTTTTGGGGAAGATACTTTAAATAAGATAAAGGAAGGATATCAAAATTTACTTTTAGTACCAGGTATTACAGAGAAAAAGGCTAAGGCAATATATAATTCTGTTATAGATTATTCTAATTCAGATGAACTTATAGTAGAACTTAAAGAATTAGGTTTTTCTATAGAAGAAAGTTTAAAATTAATTAATAAGTATGGAAAGTTAATTACAGATATTGCAAAAACAAATACATATGAATTGATTGAAGATATAGACTTTAAAAAATTAGATAAAATTTATTTGAATTTTAATGAACATAATACTGAAAAAAGAATTAATGCCTGCATTATTGAAACTATGAAACAGACATGCTTTATAAATGGAGACACTTATTTAACCAAAGAAGAAATATTTTTAGGCTTAAATAATTTTTTTGAAATATATGATTCTGTAGATAATAATATTGAATATTTAATAGAAATAAAAAAAATAGTATTAATAGAAAATAAATTTTTTCTAAAAGATTATTATGATATGGAAAAAAATATTTCTAAAAATCTATCATATATTGCTTATCAAAAAAACGATAAAATAAAAGATTTTGATAAAAAAATAAGTGTTATAGAAGAGTTATTAAATGTTAGTTATAGTAACGATCAGAAAAAAGCCATAAGAACTGCTTTAGAAAACAATTTATCTATAATTACAGGAGGACCTGGTACAGGTAAAACCACTATAATTAATGCAATAGTTAGACTATATATTGAAATAAATAAATTAGAATCTTATGAAAAAAATAGTGATATTGCTTTAATTGCACCTACTGGAAGAGCAAGCAAAAGAATGAGTGAGACTACAAATTTTGGAGCAATGACTATACATAGATTTTTAAAATGGAATAAAGAGACTAATAGTTTTCAAATAAACGAGAATAATAAAAATAATCATAAACTTGTAATTGTAGATGAAACAAGTATGATTGATACATATTTATTTGATTCATTATTAAAGGGATTAAATTCTAATATTAAATTAATTTTAGTGGGAGATTCATTTCAACTGCCCAGTGTAGGACCAGGATTAATATTAAATGATTTAATTAACAGTGAAAGAATAGAGCACATAGAATTAACAAAAATCTACAGACAAAGCAATAATTCATATATTCCATACTTGGCTAAAGAAATTAAAGAGAATAATTTAAATGAATATTTTCAAGAACAGAAAGATGACTATAATTTTTTGGCTTCTGATAATATTAATATAAAGCCATTAATATCAAATATATGTAGCAAAGCTAAAGATAAAGGTTTAGATGAAAAAGATATGCAAGTATTAATTCCTATATATAAAGGAGAAAATGGTATTGATAATATAAATATGGTGCTTAAAGATATATTTAATCCATCTAATGAAAATAAAAAAGAATTTTTATATTCAAATATTTCTTATAGAAAAAATGATAAAGTATTACAGTTGGTAAACGATCCGGATAATAATGTATTTAATGGTGATATTGGATTTATAGATGAAATTTATTCTAATAATTCTAAGAAATATGTATTAAGTGTAAATTTTGATGGTAATTATATAGACTACAAAAAAGAAGATTTAAATAAATTAAAACATGCTTATGCAATATCTATACATAAAAGTCAAGGTAGTGAATTTAATCATGTAATACTACCAATTACCAGACATTACCATAAAATGTTATATAATAAACTAATATATACAGCAGTATCTAGAGCAAAAAAGAGCTTGACTATTATAGGGGATCCTAGAGTATTTATGGAGTCAGTTTCTAATAATTATAGTGAAGGAAGAAAAACTAATCTTTCTAATCAAATAATAGAATATTTTAAATAAATAGTAGCATACTAATACTAGACTAGAGGGAAGAGAAAATGAAAAAAAATAAAATGGTTATGATGGCCGCAGCATTAGGTGCTATAGGAGCTACATATTTATTAACTAATAAGAAAACCAGAAATAAAGCTAAAAGAATAGCTAATAATGCTATGAATGAAGTAGAAAAGAAATATAACGAATATATGTAAAAACCCAATTGTGTTGGGTTTTTATTTATGCTATACTTTTAAGTAGAGGTGTGTATATGAGAATACTTTTTAAAAAAGATAAAATTGATGTAGAAGGAGTAAATGTTTCTATTTCATTATTAAATAGAATATTGAAGTTAGCATATGTCTTATTAATGGTTGCAGTAATATTTGTAGGAACTTTAATATTTAAAGAATGGAAAGTAATGTTATTTTTAAAAACAATACTATTAGTCTGTTCACCACTTTTTATAGGTTTTGTAATAGCTTGGTTATTTAATCCTATAGTTACTAATTTAAATAAACTGGGAGTAAATAGAATATTAGGGTCTATACTAGTGTATTCAATATTAATTCTAATCCTTGTTGTATTTTTCTGGGCGTTAATACCAACAATAGTAGATCAATTTAATGATTTAATTAAAGTAATTCCAAATATAATAGATGAAACTAAAAAAATTGCTAATAGTTTCTTTGATAATTTTGATAAAATTGAAAGACTTGATTTAACAGAAGTTAAAAATAATTTATTTGATACAGTAGAAAGTTTAGCTAAAAATGTTACTATTAATTTACCAAATACATTTTTTAGTGTAGTGTCAACTTTCTTTTCAGGGGCTTCAACATTCTTAATTAGTTTAATTATTGGATTTTATATGTTACTTAATTTTGATGAAACAACTAAGCATTTCTTATCTTTAGTTCCAGGTTCAAGAAGAGATGAATTTAAAAATTTAATTAATGAAATAAGTATCCAATTATATAGATATGTTAAAGGAGTATTAATAATAGCTACTGGCATATTTATAATATGTTCTTTGGGATTTTTTTTAGCAGGTTTGAAAGCACCATTATTATTTGGATTATTCTGTGCAATCACTAATATTATTCCTTATATTGGGCCTTATATTGGAGGTATTCCAGCAGTTTTAGTAGGTTTTTCAGAAAGTACTATGACTGGAACTTTAACTTTAATAATTATATTGGTAGTTCAACTAATTGAAAGTAATGTATTACAACCTATAATAATGAGTAAAACAATGAAATTACATCCAGTTTCAATAATTATAGGATTAATTTTATTTGGATATTTCTTTGGAATATTAGGCATGGTATTAGCTACTCCTACTATAGCATTATTGAAAATTCTTTATAAACATTTTATGTCTGGTTATGAAGAACATAGAAAAGCAAGAGAAAAAACTTTAGAACAAGAATAAATGTTATTTATAAAGGAGTTAATATGAAAAAATTAAATAGTGATGAACTTAGGAATTTATATCTTGATTATTTTATCAAACATGATCATAAGTTAATATCTAACGCTTCTTTAATACCTGAAAATGATCCGACTGTGCTATTTACTACTGCTGGTATGCATCCTTTAGTAACTTATTTAAAGGGAGAAACTCATCCCAGTGGAAAAAGACTAGTAGGTATACAGAAATGTATAAGAACAAACGATATAGATGAAGTAGGAGATTCAAGTCATTTAACATTCTTTGAAATGTTAGGTAACTGGAGTTTAGGTGATTATTTTAAAGAAGAATCAATAA
>CAYTXQ010000040.1:0-7079 GCA_964441535.1 uncultured Muribaculaceae bacterium | reverse complement strand
CTCCTAATAGTTTGAAAGTAGTTAAGCATATAACTTATGATAGAAAAGTAAATAACATTAATAGTATATATAATGAAATTAAAGATATTGCTCCTTTTACAATAAAAGGTTATAAAATAACTATTAAAAGTAAAGATGAAAATATTGAAGACAATTATATTTATGTATTGAATAAGAAACTTTTTGAACAAGCTTTGACTAAATTTGCGAAAGCCATTATTGGAGAAGATAAATATGATGCCTTTATAATGGATAATCAAAAAGAACCAACAGAAGTCGGAAGTATAATAGAGTCAGCATATTTTTTGGAAACAATAACTGTTAAAGAAGCTTTAATAAATACAGAAGAACGTATTTTTCAAGATTTACAAAAATTATCTCATTATTTACTGTTTGGCAATACTTTAGAAAATAAAAATTATACAATAAAAGATGGAGATACAATTTCAGATATTGCCTATGGAAATAAATTGAGTGTGGGGGAATTTTTAATTGCTAATCCTAATTTAAAAAGTGAAAACGCTTTGATATCAGCAGGACAGACAGTAAATGTTGATTTGATTAATCCTATAGTAACATTGACGTGCGAAATGAATGTTGTATATGATGAAGTAGTTGCATATCAAACTGAATACGTTTATGATGAAAGTAAACCAATGTCTTATTATAAAGTTAATCAAATTGGTGAAAAAGGGTTAACTAGAGTTACTAAAAAAACACAATATGTTAATGGAACTGAAAATGAAGGTGGATATATTTCTGCATATACTATTATAAAGCCCACAATAAATAGAGTTATTACAAGAGGTGTAAAAACTAATTATGATAACACTTATTTTAGTAATGATTCTTGGGCATGGCCGACTATATATCCAAATTATATATCTAGTTATTATGAATATCGTTGGGGTAAGTTACATGAAGGTATAGATATTACGGGTTGCGGATATGGTTCACCAATCTTCGCGATAAATGGAGGAACAGTAATAACTTCCGAAATGGGAGATTCTCAAGGATTATATATTGTTATAGATCACCATAATAGTTATTATTCTATATATATGCATTTGAGTAAAAGTTATGTAAAAGCAGGGCAAAAAGTAAAATTTGGTGAAAAAATAGGAGCTTTAGGAAATTCAGGTAGATCAACAGGACCACATTTACATTTAGGATTATGGGTTGGAGGGGCTCCATTTACAGAAAAATCAAGATCTGTAAACCCATTAAAATTGTACAGATGATGAGGTCATATGTATTAGCAAGCGGATCTGAAGGTAATTCTACTTATGTGGAATTTAATAATCACAAAATACTAATTGATTTAGGAACTAATGTTAGCTATATAACTTCAAAACTTAAAGAAATAGGAGTAAAGCCTTCTTCAATAGAATATGTGCTTATTACACACACTCATACTGATCATATTGCTGCTATAGAAAATTTTATCAAAAAATACAAACCCACTATATGTTTAACTAAAAGTATGCTTGAAAGTTTAAATATAGATAATTATGAAAATTTATTTCTATATGAGGATGGGATATCAGATATAGATTTAGATATATATGTAATAAAAACAAGTCATGATATAAGTGATTCAAGAGGATTTATAATTAATTCTGGAGAAGAAAAACTTGTATATATTACAGATACTGGTTATTTGAATACAAGATATTTTGAAAAATTAAGAAATTGTGAATATTATGTGTTAGAAAGTAACCATGATACAGAACTATTAATTAATGGTAGATATCCTAAATGGTTGCAAAATAGGATATTAAGTGATAAAGGACATTTATCTAATTCTTCAACTGCATTTTATTTAACTAAATTAATAGGTCCTAAAACTAAAAAAGTTGTGCTTGCTCATTTAAGTAAAGAAAATAATAAAGAAGAAGTAGCTCTAGCTACGGTAAAAAGTATGATGAAGGAATATAATATTAAATTTGATAATTTCTGTTGTGCAAAACAGGATCAAGTAGTAGGTGTTACTAATGATTAAGATTATATGTATTGGAAAAATTAAAGAGAAGTATTTAACATCTATGATAAATGATTATTGTTTAAGAATTAAAAAATATCACAAAATAGAAACAGTAGAGTTGCCTGAAGAAAGAACTTTAGAAAATGAGGCAGAAAACATACTAAAATGTATTAATGACAAAAGTTATTTAATACTTTTAGATATAGAAGGAATTAAACTTAGTTCAGAAGATTTTTCTAAATTAATAGATAGAACCTTTATAAGCAAAAGTGAAATAGTGTTTGTCATAGGCAGTTCTTTAGGACTACATAAGTGTCTTAGAGATAGAGCCAATTCTATAGTATCTTTTTCGAACATGACATTTCCGCACGGTCTATTTAGAGCGATTTTACTAGAGCAAATATATAGAGCGTTTAAAATTATGAATAATGAATCATATCATAAGTAGGTGATAATTTGGTAGGAAATAATTGGGATATAGTATTGAAAAATGTTTGGGAAAGTGAAAATTTTAAAAAATTTTATTCTATAATAAAAAAAGAATATCAAACCAAAACTATATATCCGGAAGAGAAAAATATATTTAATGCATTGAAATTTACTCCATATAATAAAGTAAAAGTAGTTATAGTGGGTCAAGATCCTTATCATCAGAAAGGTCAAGCGCATGGTTTAGCTTTTTCAGTTCAAAGAGGAGTAAAAATACCTCCATCACTAGTTAATATATTTAAAGAAAGAAAAGATGATTTAGGAATACCTCCTAGTATACATGGAGATCTAACTAAATGGGCTAAAGAAGGAGTCTTACTACTAAATTCTGTATTAACTGTGGAAGAAGGAAAACCAGGTAGTCATGAAAACATTGGATGGAAATTACTTACAGATCATATAATAAAAATATTAAATAAAAAAGATGCTCCTATAGTATTTATATTATGGGGTAATTATGCTAAAAATAAAAAAGGATTAATAACTAATCCTAATCATTTTATAATTGAATCTGGTCATCCTTCACCATTTTCTGCTAATTTATTTCTAGGAACCAGACCTTTTTCTAAAGCAAATGAATTTTTAAAAAGTAAAGGAATTAAAGAAATAAACTGGGAATCATAATTTAAAATCATTTTCATTATTATCAAACAAATCAATTCTATCAAAGAAAGCACGTAGTTTAATTTTATGAATTCTAGCAACTATATTTGAAGGAAAAGCCTTTATATTTTTATTTAATTCAGTAGTATTACTGTTATAGTATAGTTTTGCTGCTTTTAATTTTTCATTTATATCTCTTAATTCTTTTGATAAAGATTTAAAATTTTGATTATCAATATTTGGATAATCATTTTTAATTTCTTCTATTAAAATTTCATTATCAATAAGTTTTCTATCAAAATCATAATTATTTAAATTGGAATAATTTATTTTTTCTAAATCTTTAAAATAATTTGCTTCTAATTTAGCCTTACTTTTTACACTTTTAATAATTTTAAGTAATAAATCATATTTATTTCTTAAACTTTCATTTATTATTCCTTCTGATTCTTTAATACGCATAATATATTCTTGCATTTTATTATATTTATTTATGTATAAAATTCCTAAAGAACCTAGAATTATAATGATTATTAAAATTATTGTTATTGCAACTTCCATAATACACATCCCTACTCTTAGTAATTATACCAAACTAAAGAGCATGTTTCAATATTTTAGAAAGTTTTTTCGGTGTAATTAGGGCTGTAATTTATTTTTTCTTCAAATTCAACATAATCTAAATAAATCATTAATATTAAATACCATATTCCTGTCTGTGGATCACTTACTATTATGTGATCTCTTCCTGCCTGTTCTATAACTCCACTAAATATTTTATCTTTCCAGTTTAAAGAATCAGGGAAAGAAACATATACTTTAACTTTTTTACCTTTATTTAGTCTAAGAATATTTTCAATATAACTTTGCTCCATAGGTAAATTATCTTCTTTAATATTTTTATACATTACTGGCTGTTCGTTATCAGTTCCTGCTTGTGGAAATGTCGGATTTTGATAATAGTTACCATTCAATTTAATCACCTCAATTTAATATTATGCAATATACTGTATGTTATTATAAAAAACTGTAAATAGGTAAAAAATTCCATTTAATAATTATTCTAAAAATGTTATAATGTTTAATATAGGAGATTGCATATGAGTAGTTTTATAGAATTAAGAAATTGTTATAAAGTATATAAAAATGGTGTTACTGCTTTAGCAGGAGTAGATTTAGAAATTAAAAAGGGAGAATTTGTATTTGTTATAGGTTCATCTGGTAGCGGTAAATCATCTTTAATAAAATTACTTTATAGAGAAGAAAAACCAACAAGAGGAGAAGTATTTGTTGGAGGACTTAATGTTGCTAAATTAAGAAATAGAAAAGTCTATAAATTAAGAAGAAAAATTGGAATAGTATTTCAAGATTTTAAATTGCTTCCTAAATTAACTGTATATGAAAATGTAGCATTTGCTTTAGAAACAATGGGTTTAAAAGATTCTGAAATAAGACCTAAAGTAATTGATGCTTTAACATTAGTAGGATTAAAAGATAAAATAAGATGTTTTCCTAATCAATTATCAGGAGGAGAACAGCAAAGAGTATGCATAGCTAGAGCCATAGTAGATAAACCAAAATTATTAATCTGTGATGAACCTACAGGTAATTTAGACCCTAATATTTCTAAAGAAATAATGGATGTAATATCAAATATAAATAAAGAGTTAGAAACTACTATAGTTATGGCTACACATAGTAAAGAAATAGTTAATAGAATGAAAAAAAGAGTAATACTAATAGAAAACGGTGTTATAGAAAACGATACAGTGAAAGGAAGTTATAAGGCTCATGAAACCGTTTAGAATATTAATAAGAAGTTTTAGAGATTCTTTAAAAAGTGTATTTAGAAATTTTAGTCTTAGTATAGCATCTATTACATGTATAACCATTACATTGATTTTAGTATCTATTTCTATAATATTAACTACTAATGTTAATAATTTTACTAAAGACTTAGAAAGTGATTTAACTATAGTAATATTTATGAATAGAAATTCAACAGAAGATGATATTAATGCTTTAAGAAATCTAATAGAAGAAAATGATAATGTAGATGAAGATCAGATAGATTTTATGTCAAAAGAACAAGTTAGAAAACAAATGCAGGATGAATCAGAAACATTTAATAGTATTATGTCTACCTGGACAGAAGAAACTAATCCTTTACAAGATCAGTTTATGGTAAAAGTTAAAGAAATAAATGATATAAGTAAAACAGCAAAAGAATTAAGAAATTTAAAGTATGTAGATTCTGTTAAATATGGTGAAGGAATGGTTGATCAACTAGTAGCAGTATTTGATATTGTAGAAAAGGTATCAATAGTGACAGTAGTTGCCTTAGTGATAGTAACAGCTTTTTTAATTAGTAACACTATTAAATTATCTATATTTTCAAGAAAAACTGAAATAGATATAATGAGACTTGTAGGTACAAGTAACATAGCTATAAAATTACCTTTTATATTTGAAGGTTTCATATTGGGAATAATAGGTTCTTTGATACCAATAATAGTAACTATATATGGATATATAGTTTTATATGAAAGAATGGGAGGATATTTATTTAGTAGAATAATAGTATTAATTTCTCCAACTAATTTAATTTTAAAATTATCATTAATTTTATTACTTATAGGGGCTTTAGTAGGTATGTTAGGTAGCTATAAAGCAGTTAGAAAGTATTTGAAGATATGATGAAAAGATTAATTTTAACTATAATAACTGTTATAATTATTGGTATTTCTATAATATTAAATCCATACGATGTTAATGCAAAAGAAGCTAATACTATTAATGAACTTAATCAGGAATTAGTAAATTTACAATCAGAAAAAGCAGCTAATGATAGAGCAAAAAATCAAACTCAAAGTCAGATAGATAATAATAAGAATGCTGTATATAAAGCATATCAAGAACAAAAAATCAATGAGGAAAAAGTGGTTGCAGCAGAAAATAAAATTATAGAAAGTGAAGAAAATATAAAACTCAAAACAGAGGAAACAAATGAACTATTAAGATTTAAGCAGATTTCTGGAGGAGAAAATGCATATTTAGAATATATAAGTGGAGCTAAATCAACTGCAGATTTAATAATGAGAACTGCTATAATAGAACAATTAAGTATATATAATAAGCAAATAATGGATGAATTAAATGTTTTAATTGAAGAGAATAAAGTTTTAAAAGAAGAATTAATAGCAAGAAATCAAGAATTAAAAGTAAAGCAAGAAGAATATGCTAATGCTATTAAAAAATTAGGTAAACAGTTAAGCGAACTTTCTGAAATTACAGCTTCTTATTCGGATCAAATTAGGATGAAGCAAGAATTAATAAAGTATTATAAATCAGTATGTAAGAGTGATGACCAACTCCTTACAGAATGTGTTGGAGCTTATGCAGATACTAGCTTTCTAAGACCAGTTAATAAAGGATATGTTAGTAGTAACTGGGGTTATAGAACACATCCTATTACTGGAAAATTAAAATTTCATAACGCTATTGACATAGCAGGGAATTCTGAAGGAACACCTGTATTTGCAGCAGCTAATGGATTAGTATCAGGTTTAATAAATAGAGCTAGTTGTGGTGGTAATACAGTTTATATTCAGCACATAATTAATGGTAAATATTACACTACACAGTATACTCACTTATTATCATATAGTGTTAAAGTAGGTCAAGTAGTAACTAAATTCACACAAATAGGACAAGTAGGGGGTGGAGCTCAAACTATGAAATATGATGGTTGTACAACTGGAGCTCACTTACATTTTGGTATAGCAAATGGTCATTATTTAGGTAGTGGTGCCAACGGATATACTTCATATAATACATATCTATCTAAAAGTGTAAATCCATTAAACTATTTACCAGGAGGCGCTTCAAGATGGACTGCAAGAGGATAAAGTAGAGAAAAACTCTACTTTTTTGTTTTTAATTAAAAATAAACATGATATAATAAAGAAAGAAAATGGAAGGATATTTTTGTAATGGAAGAAAA
>CAYTXQ010000039.1:0-7114 GCA_964441535.1 uncultured Muribaculaceae bacterium | reverse complement strand
AAAAGAGGATAGTAATGAAAGTAATACAGAAATAATTGCAGAAGAAGAATTATCATTAACTGATGCAAAAGTAATTGATATAGAAAAGAAAATAGACGGGATTTTTCCATATCCAATGGATTGGAATGCTTTTTATGATAAAGAATCAATTTCTAATAATAAAATGACAGAAAGAGAAAAACAATTTGTAGTTATTTATTATTTAGAAAAAACTAATGAAAATATATATGGAGAAATCAATAGTGACGGAGTTTATGAATTAAATACTACAACAGCTAATTTAATAATTTCTACTTTTAAAAATTTTTTTGGAAATGATCAAGTACTTTTAGTTGGTACTAGCTACGATTCAGATTCACTATTACTTTATATTAATAATAAATATATATTACCTCAATATAATGGTGGCTGGGCTTCAGGAATTTGTATAGATTATACTGAAAAAGCATTAAAAACTACGAATGAAATAAAGATTTATAAAAAAGTTGGTTACTTCTTTTTAGCAAGTATTTTTGACAAAGATTATTCTACTTTAACTTCTGACAGAAATGGAAAAAATATAATTTCTAAAATTGAAAAAAATTTGTTATATACAGATAGTAGTATTCCAAAACAAATTAAGAACAATTCAGATAAATTTGATACATATATAATAACATTTAAGTTAGATGAAACAGGAAATTATTATTTCTATAGTTCAGAAAAGGCTTAATTATTTATAATATGAGAAGTTAGTTTCAACTTCTCTTTTTAAATGTTAAAAAATGTATTATAATTAATATATGGTAAGAAAGTAAGTGATAATATGTATAAAATATTAGATGGTAATGAAGCGGCTTCTTCAGTAGCGTATTTATTTAGTGAAATATGTCCTATATATCCTATAACTCCATCTAGTCCTATGGCATCTAATGTAGATTTACTTAATACTAAAGATAAAAGGAATTTATTTAATAATAGAGTTGAAGTAATAGAGATGCAAAGTGAAGCAGGTGCGGCAGGTGTAATGCATGGATCTTTAATAACAGGGTCTTTATCAAGTACCTTTACTTCAAGCCAAGGTTTATTACTTATGATTCCTAATATGTATAAAATTGCAGGGGAGATGTTACCGGGAGTAATACACGTAGCATCTAGAACTATTGCAACTCATGCTTTAAGTATTTTTGGAGATCACAGTGATATTTATGCTACAAGAAGTACTGGATTTTGTATGATGTCTTCTACTAATGTAAAAGATGCTTATTATTTAGGTGCTATATCTCATTTATCTAGTATTAAGGGTAGTTTGCCTTTCTTACATTTTTTTGATGGTTTTAGAACTAGTCATGAAATAAATAAAATTGATTTAATAGATGAATTGGAATTATTAAAATTAGTTCCTCATGATAGTATTGATTTATTTAGAAAAAGGAGTTTAATAAGTAATGAATTAAAACAAAAGGGTATGGCTGAAAATGAAGATATCTATTTTCAAAGTGTTGAAGCAAGAAATATAGATTATAATAATATTCCTGATATTGTAAATGAATATATGAAAGAAATTAATGAAATAGCAAATACAAATTATAAACCATTTAATTATTATGGTGTAGAAGATGCTAAAGATATAATAATTGCTATGGGTAGTGTATGTGATACTATAAAATTAGTTGTTGATAAGATTAATTCTAATGGAGGTAATGTTGGCTTAATTGAAGTTCATCTCTACAGACCTTTTAGTTCCAAATATTTATTAGAAGTATTACCTGAAAATGTTAAGAATATTGCTGTATTAGATCGTACTAAAGAAAGTGGAAGTATAGGTGAACCATTATACTTAGATATTTTAAGTTCATTAAAAGATAAGGATATAAATATAGTTGGAGGTAGATATGGTTTAAGTAGTAAAGATACCACTCCTTCAGATATTAAAAGTGTATTTACTATGTTAGAAACTAATTTAAAAAATAATTTTACTATAGGTATAGAAGATGATGTAACAAATTTAAGTTTATCAAAAGAGAATTTTTCTTTAGATATTAATTGTACTGAAATTTTAATATATGGATTTGGTTCAGATGGTATGGTAAGTGCCAGTAAAGATATTTTAGATGTAGTAGGAAAATCCAATATATTTGTTCAAGGATATTTTGAATATGATTCTAAAAAAAGTGGAAGTGTTACTAAAAATCATTTAAGATTTAGTAAATCAGAAATAAATGCTCCATATTATATAACTAACCCAAGTATGATAGTAGTAAGTAAGAGTGAATATTTATTTAAATATAATATTATTGATGATATAAAAGATAATGGTATTTTGTTAATTAATACTGATAAAAAATCTAATGAATTAAATGAGTGGTTGCCAGATAATGTTAAAAAAATTATTGTTGAAAAGAATGTTAAATTATTTATTATAAATGCATCAGAAATAGCTAAAAATAATAAATTAGGCAATAAAATAAGTAAGATAATGGAAGCCATAATTCTTAAAATACTGAATGTATCTAATTATGAAGAATTAGTATGTAATTCAGTTAAAGAGGAATATAAAACTAAAGGTAATGATGTTGTTGAAAGTAATGTTAATTCAATAAAAGACTCAATTAATAAATTAGAAGAAGTAAAAAGTGAATTTACTTATAATGAAATAGAAGAAAGATCCAAAACTATTTTTGATAAAATAAATGATAGAGAAGGAAACTCATTAAAGGTAAGTGACTTAGTTCCATTTAAAACAGGTTCATTTCCGTGTAGTTTATCAGCATTGGAGAAGAGAAATATTTCAAGTAGAGTTCCAAAATGGATAAAAGAAAATTGTATAGAGTGTAATCAATGCTCTTTAGTGTGTCCTCATGGAGTTATAAGGCCTAAATTAATTGATGGAGAATTTAAAATTATAATAAGTGAAAGAGATTGTACTGGATGTGGAGTATGTATAGAAACATGTCCTGGTAAGATGGGTAATAAAGCTTTAGTATTAGGAAATTATGATGAAGAGTTGGCTAATGTAAATGAAAAATTATTATTAATAGAAAATCCTAAAACTAATAATAAATTTACTATAAAAAACAGTCAGTTTGAAGAACCGTTATTTGAATTTAGTGGAGCTTGTGCAGGTTGTGGAGAAACAGCATATATAAAATTATTAACACAAGTCTTTGGACATAAATTAATTATAGCTAATGCAACAGGATGTTCTAGTATTTATGCAGGAAGTGTTCCTTCAACTACTTATGGAATTTCTTGGGCTAATTCATTATTTGAAGATAATGCTGAGTTTGGTCTTGGTATGTTAAAAACTATAGAAATAATGCAAGATAAAATTTCATCTATTATGAAAAAGTCTATGAATGTTGTATCTACTGACATTCAGGAAAACTATAATAAATGGTTAAATAATATTAATGATTATGAAATAACTAAAGAAGTATTTAATAATTTAAAAGATAAAGAAATACCTAATGATTTAAAAAGAATAATAGATTATATTCCATCTAAAAGTGTATGGGCTTTAGGTGGAGATGGATGGGCTTATGACATAGGTTTTGGTGGAATAGATCATATATTAGCATCAAATAAAAATATTAATATATTAGTTCTTGATACAGAAGTATATTCAAATACTGGAGGACAATCTAGTAAAGCATCTAAAATTGGTGCGATTGCAGAATTTGCTGATTTAGGTAAAGAAACCCATAAAAAAGATTTATTTAAAATAGCAATAACTTATCCTAATGTGTATGCCGCTACTATAAGTTTAGGTGCAAATATGCAACATGCTATTAATGTATTTAAAGAAGCAGAAGCACATAATGGACCTTCTATAATAATTGCTTATTCTCCTTGTGTAGAACAAGGTATTAGAAAAGGAATGAGTTGTAGTGTTAAAGAAGAAAAATTAGCTGTAGAGTGTGGTTATTTACAATTAAAAAGATATAATCCTTTAACTAAGAAATTATATCTTGATTCTATAGAACCTAATTTTGATTTATATGAAGAATTTTTATTAAATGAAGTTCGTTATAATGCTTTAAAAATAAAAGATGAAAATAGAGCTAAAAAATTATTTGAATTAAATAAAGAAAAAGCAATTGAAGAGTATAACTATTATAAAGAATTAAGTAATAAATAAAAAAAAAGGAAGGTGCCCCCTGAGACACCTTCAAAGAATAAAAAGGGGTTGGCTAGTGTGATACTAGCACCAATTCGCCTAAAAGTGAACTGGTGATGTATATACTAAATGAAAAGTCATATTTTGTCAACACTTTTTTGACTTTTTTAAGAGGTTTTTATGAATTTGAAAGATATTAAAGGTATAGGACCTAAAACATTTAATTTATTAAATAAGATAGGCATCAACAATATTAATGATTTAATTGAATATTATCCTTACAGATATAATTTTTATCATGTAATAAATTTAGAGAATAGTAATGAATTAGAAGAGTGTACTATAGAAGGTTTAGTAGAAAGTGTTCCTAGGGTAAGATATGTTAAAAGAAATTTTAATATATTAGAATTTAGATGTTTAGCAAATAAAAATATAATTAATGTTAAGATATTTAATAGAGCTTTTATAAAAAATAATGTTGTAGTTGGAAAAAAAGTTCTTTTAGTAGGAAAATATAATAGAAGCACTAATACTTTTATAGCCTCTAATATAAAATTAAATCTTAATAACAAAAATATGTTAGAGCCTGTATATCATCTTATTAATGGACTTAATAATAGTAATATAATAAAGATAGTTAATGAATGTTTGAATGTAGATTTTGATTTAATAGATTATGTTCCTAAGTATATTAGTAAAGAATATGATTTTATAGATAAAAAAGAAGCTATAAAAATAATACACAATCCTAAAGATTTTAATGAATTAAAGAAAGCAAAATTAAGATTAATATATGAAGAATTGTTTGTTTTTATGTTAAAAATGAATTATTTAAAGAAATCTAGACAAGAAGAATTAGGCATAAAAAAAATCTTTGACAAAAAACTAATAGATAAATTTATTGGTGACTTATCTTTTAGTTTAACAATAGATCAATTAAGTAGTATAAATGAAATATTAGAAGATCTTTCAAGTGACAAAAGAATGAATAGAATCTTAGTAGGAGATGTAGGTAGTGGTAAAACTATAGTTTCTATGATAGCAATGTATGCTAATTATTTAGGTGGTTATAAGAGTGCTTTTTTGGCTCCTACAGAGATTTTAAGTATACAGCATTATAACTCTATGAAAAATATATTTAATAAATATAATATTAAAGTAGAATTAATTACAGGAAGTATTTCTAAAAAGAATAAAGATAGTATTAAAGAAAAATTATTAAATGGAGAAATAGATATTTTAATAGGGACTCATGCACTATTAACAGATAATGTAATATTTAAAGATTTAGGTTTAGTTATTACAGATGAACAACATAGATTTGGTGTTAAAGCTAGAGATAGTTTATTTAATAAAGGTAATAAACCAGATGTATTATATATGAGTGCTACTCCTATACCTAGAACATATGCTTTAACTTTATATGGAGATATGGATATTTCTACTATTAAAACTAAACCTAGTGGTAGAAAAGAGATAAAAACATATATAAAAAAGTATAGTGAATTAAAAGATATATTATATGAAGTAGCAAACACAATAAAATCAAATAATCAGGTATATGTAGTATCTCCTCTAATAGAAAGTGAAGATACTGATTTAAATACTGTAGTTGAATTAAAGAATAAATTTGATATAGCATTTAATGGTAAGATAAAAATAGATATTTTACATAGCAAACTAAAATCTAATGAAAAAGAAAATATAATGGATGATTTTAAGAACAATAATACTAAAATATTAATATCTACTACAGTAATAGAAGTAGGGGTAGATGTTGAAAATGCCACTATGATGATTATATTTGATGCTGATAAATTTGGACTATCTACTTTGCATCAGTTAAGAGGTAGAATTGGAAGAAATGAATTAGAAAGTTCTTGTTACTTAATTAGTGATAAAGATAGTGAAAGGTTAAAAGTTTTAGAACAAACTAATGATGGTTTTATAATAAGTGAAAAAGATTTTGAAATGAGAAGAGAAGGAGACTTATTTGGTATAAAACAGAGTGGAGATATGGTATTTAAACTATCAGATACTAAAAGAGATTTTAAAATATTAAAACAAGCTGGTATAGATTCTAATAAATTATTAGAAAATAAACTAGATGAAAAATATCAAAACCTCATAGATAGAAAATTTAGTTAAAAATAAATTGACTAACTAATTAATTCATTATATAATTTATTTAGCATGATAATATCATGCGGATCGCTCTTATGGAAGTATTTTTTAAGAGAGATCAACCAAAACCCCCTGAAGAAGAAGCGAGAGCTTCTTCATTTTTTTTGCCCCATTTTATAAGGGGTTGTAAGGCATAGCTTCCGTTATTTTTATTTTAGGTACGATTTGGGTACGATTAAATCATTTTTTTAGGAGTTATCCTTGTGAAGGAAAAATGTATCTTCGATTATAAAGAGTCAAAAATTGTGGTATAATAGTATTTAGATTATGTAGGTTTGTTATAGATTATGATTTAATGTTGGATCAAATTGTTTCTAATATAGAAAAAGGAAATTACACATGTGTATTTATTAATAGTGGATATTATTATTTCTATGAAATTACCTGTTTATTTAAAATCTTAGATTCTAAAAAGTATATATTAGAAAGAAACTTAAAGATAGTTCGAATTTAAAAACTCAAAAAAGTTTAGAAGGTTAATGAAGTAGGTGATGTTTATGGATAAAAAAGAATATATTGCAAATCAGTTAAAAAAAACTTTTGGAAAGAAATACGAGAATTATTGTGTTACACGAATAATTAATAAGTTGGACAATTTAAATGTTAGATTTATTACACAACAAATGTTTAAGAGAGATGGAGAAGAAATAGCACTAGCCGATTTATATTTTCCACAAGTTAATGTATGGGTAGAGGTAGATGAATCTCAACATTTAAATCAAGCTGAAGAAGATAGAATTAGAACACAAGAATTTATAAAAAACAACATTAGAAGTAAATTAAAAAATCTAGAAGAAGTTGTTTATATCGAATTGGAATAACCTGAAAGAA
>CAYTXQ010000038.1:0-7348 GCA_964441535.1 uncultured Muribaculaceae bacterium | reverse complement strand
TATTTAGATCCCCATTGACTAAGCCATCCTTGATTATTAGTTTCAATACCATCATTATATTGGGCTAAAAAAGGAAAATTTTTACCAGGTAGTTGTATATAATAATTAAATATTTGATCTACAATATCAGATATAGTTTTAAATATAGTTCTATTGTGTACGTATATTTGATCATATTTAGGTGATGAAGTTATTGTAAATTTATACCCCTGCGATTTATACCATTCTGTAAATATCCTATTCATTGTAAAAGATAGGATGGCATATATATTTGCTCTAATGGCTTCTTTAGGCCATGTACTATATATTTCTCCAGAAGCAACATTTTTAATATAATCTGTAAAAGGTACATAATAATTAGCAGCATTTGTATTAGAAGGAATTCCATCATGTACCATTATGTATTCCGGAATAGCAACATCGGGTAAAACTCTCATAAAAACACCTTCTATTCCATTATTCCTTTGACTTTTTCTTTCTTCTTCCCATAAAGAATGGGGAGGTAAGTTTATTACATTATCTGTTGTACTAGCAAAAGTTGCTACAGTTGAAGTTTGAATTGGCAAATATACATTTTGGATTGAAGTTTCTTCTGGAAGAACCTGAACTCCATTAACTATAGTAGTTTCATATCCTGGTTTTGATACTCTTAAACTATATATTGAATAAGGTCTTACTTCTTTTTGAGGAGTTAAGGAATATTCTTTTAAAGGAGCATCTAATTCGATAGTAGGAGTTTTACCATCAATATCTGTTGTAAAACTTCTTTCATAATTATCTCCAGTTACTACTACTGTAGCACTATTAATGGGTTCTGCTATGGTATCTACATACACATTCACAATTAAATAACCTTTTGACATATATTACACCTCTATTACAATATATTCAGTACTGGGTAAAATGTCACAATTTTCTTAATTTAAAATATAATATTTATAAAGAGGTAAGATACTATGAATAATTATTATCAATATATTCCTAATACAAGAGATTCATTAACTAATCCTGTATTAAAAAGACCAACATTAAGATATGGTAGTCAAGGAGAATTTGTAAAACAATTACAAATGGAACTTAAACAATTAATGTTTTATAATGGAAATATAGATGGATATTTTGGAAATGAGACACTTAAAAGTGTAAAAGCCTTTCAAATAAATAATAAGTTAACAGCTGATGGTATAGTTGGAAAAGATACATGGAGTGCTTTAATCTATTTATATTCACCTTTAGCTATTTGTGGAGAAACTCCATCTGATAATGTAGTTTATACAGTTCAAAAAGGTGACACATTGTGGAGTATTTCTAGAAGATTTAATACAACAGTAACTGTTATAAAGAGTTATAATAACTTAACAAGCGATTTATTAAGTATAGGACAACAATTAATCATTCCAGATACAAATGATATAACTACTTATACAGTACAAAAAGGAGATACTTTATGGAGTATAGCAAATAGATTTAATACGACAGTAGCTGACATAAAATCTCTTAACAATCTTTCTAGTAATCTTATAAGTATAGGACAAGTATTAAAGATAAGAAGTTGATTGACAAACCAACTAAATTAGTATAGAATATAAACTCGAAAGTTTTTACAAAAAAGGAAGTAAAAATATGAAGAGTATTATAACAATATGTTTTAATTCAAAACTTAAAAATAATAAATATGATTTAAATTTTGATATATCTTATGATTGTAATTTTGAAATAGAAACAAATATTAAAAATCCATTTTCAAAAATTTATACTGATGATGATAATATTCGAAAAAATTTAAAGAAAACTCTTGATTTGTATGAATTAGACATGTATTCTAAAACAGTTAATTTAATGAAACAATATTTGAATGGTGAGTTAAACTTGTTTTCAAATTTACAATATATTCAAATAGATGCTACTTATGATAAAATAATTGAATATATTGAAAGAAATCCAGAGTTAAAAGATAAAAAAATTGTATTATGTAATGTTTTTAAATTAGATGATGCTTCATTTCAAGAATTAAATGAAAAATTTTCAAATTATCCTAATATTTATGTTATTGTTGAAGGTAATAAAAGTCCAATAACAATTAAGGATTTTGAGAAAACTTTATTAAAAATAAATGAAATTGTTCAAAAAATTAAAAGATATGATTATAGTCCTTTAGAACAATTGATGTATGCATATGATTTAATAAGAGATAGAATATATTTAGAAGAGGATGTTTCAGAAGAATCAACTGTATCTCGTGATTTAAGTTCTGTTTTGTTTGGAGATAAAATAGTATGTGCAGGTTATGCAAATATATTTAATGCTGTTGTTAATAAATTAGGAATTTCTGTTACAAATTATTTTCTTGATTGTAATGGCTTAGATTCTGGTCATCAAAGAAATATTTCTTATGTAAAAGATGATAAATATGGGGTTGAAGGAATATACTATTTTGATCTTACAGCTGATAGAAAAAGAAAAAATCAAGATAATTCTTTTTTAAATACGTATAGATGTTTTTGTAAGACAAGAAAAGAAATAGAATCATATTTCCCAGGACTATACACAGATGAGACTTTATTAATGTTAACAGAAGATATAGTTACTAATTTTGAAGAAAAATATTCTTCTGATAAAGTGATAGATGTTTCAAGTGAATTTATGAGAACAATGAACAATATATCTAGACTTGTAGATAATGATGCAGCTATCAAAATATATCCAATGTCATTAAGTGATGAAGAAGTTAAGAGTCGTGCAATTAGATATAATGAATTATTTAATAATTCATTAAGTGCTAACATATTTTTAAAAGTATTTTATAATGTTAGAAAAAATGAATATTATGAAGAACCTGAAAAGTATCCATTTAGTATAGATGACTTTAAAAAAACATTGCTTCGTTCTGGATTTTCTTTTAACTGTAGTAAAGAAGAAGCAGTTTTATTAAGAATATTATCAAATAAAGAAGTTACACCTGTAATGTTAGCAAAACATAAATTAGACACAATTGTTAAAGAAAGTAAATTAGATAGAAATATCCAGGGTGTTAGATTGGCCAAATCATTAAGAAATATTTCTTTCAAAAATAATCAAATTAACTAAAGTATTGTTATTTTTTTATAAAAAGTGTATAATTTATATTAAATTAAAAATTATTAGTTAAAGCAAAGAAGTAGACAAGTAATATTAGAAAATTATATTTAAGAGAGTTGATAAAATGGTGAGATATCAATAAAATATCTAATATGAATAACACTATGGAGTTATATATCTGAAATAGTAGTAAGATATATCGTAGATATGCGTTAAATATTTAAGATAATTATTTTAATAATTATAAATTAAGGTGGTACCACGAGTAATTTCGTCCTTTTAGGATGAATTACTCGTTTTTTAATTAAAAAGGAGAGATAAAATATGAAATCAAATAAATATCGTGATATTTATTGTGGAAAAGTAAATGAGGATTTTATTGGCAAAACAATAAGAGTTTCTGGATGGGTAGAAAATATAAGAGATCATGGAGGAGTATTGTTTCTTGATTTAAGGGATATGTATGGAGTTTTACAGATAGTCAGTAACGATAACAGTATTTTTGATAATATTACAAGGGAAAGTGTTATTTGTGTAGAAGGTATTATTAGAAAAAGAGATAAAGATACAATTAACGATAAAATTTCAACTGGAACTATTGAATTACTTGTTGATACATTAGAAGTATTAAGTAAATCCAAAAATGAACTTCCATTTGAAATAATTACGTCAAAAAATAGTAGTGAAGATGTAAGATTAAAATATAGGTATTTGGATTTAAGAAACAAGGAAGTAAAAGATAATATATTATTTAGATCTAAAGTTATTAAATATATAAGAGAAAAAATGCAGAGTATGGATTTTATAGAATTTCAAACTCCTATACTAACAGCTTCATCACCTGAAGGTGCTAGAGATTTTATTGTACCTTCTCGTAAACATAAAGATAAATTTTATGCATTACCGCAAGCTCCTCAGATATTCAAACAATTAATAATGGTTTCAGGATTTGATAAATATTTTCAAATAGCACCATGTTTTAGAGATGAAGATGGAAGAAGCGACAGAACTCCAGGAGAATTTTATCAATTGGATATGGAAATATCTTTTGCTACTCAAGATGATGTTTTAGAAATTGGAGAAGAAATACTATATGACATTTTCAGAAAATTTAGCAGTAAACAAGTTTCAGAAAAACCTTTTATGAGGATTTCATATAAAGAAAGTATGTTAAAGTATGGAACTGATAAACCAGATTTAAGAAATCCATTAATAATTCTTGATTTAACAAAAGAATTTGAAAAAACAACCTTTAAACCTTTTATTAATTCTTATGTAAGAGGAATTGTATTTCATGATATTGGAACAAAATCTAACTCATGGTTTAATGAACTTGTTGATTTTGCTAATTCTATTGGTATGCCGGGTATTGGATATGTAACTTTAGAAAATGATGGTTCTTTAAAAGGCCCTATTGATAAGTTCTTATCTGATAGAGAAAGAAATATATTAATAGAAAAATGCGAATTAAAAACAAATTCAGTTTTATTCTTTATAGCAGATAAAAATGAAATTAAAGCATCTAAGTTTGCCGGTAAGATTAGAGATGAATTAGGCAAAAAATTAGATTTAATAAATAAAAATAAGTTTGAATTTTGCATTATTAATGATTTTCCTATGTATGAATGGGATGAAGAAACAGAAAAATATATATTCATGCATAATCCTTTTTCAATGCCTCAAGGTGAATTAGAAGATCCTAAAGATATACTTGCATATCAGTATGATTTTGTATGCAATGGTGTAGAAATAGCAAGCGGTGCAGTTAGAAATCATGATTTAAATATAATGAGAAAAGTTTTTGGGATAGCTGGATATGATGAAAATATTATAAAAGAAAAATTTTCGTCTTTATATAAAGCATTTCAATATGGAGCTCCTCCTCATGCAGGAATGGCTCCAGGTATTGATCGTATGATAATGTTATTAAAAGATGAAGAGAATATTAGAGAAGTAGTATTATTTCCTATGAATAATAATGCTCAAGATTTAATGATGAATTCTCCTTCAACAATAACTGAACAGCAATTAAGAGATGTACACATAAAATGTAGAGATTAAAATATCAAAAATAAATATATTCTATGATATAATTATTAAAGTTAGGAGAATTTTATGGAAACTATAATAATGAATGTAATGAATAAATTTGGATATCTAGGAATAATGCTTTTAATAGCTTTAGAAAACTTATTTCCTCCGATACCTTCAGAAGTAATTTTGCCTTTTGGGGGGTTTGTGACTCAAAGACCTAATAGCGGTATTACTATTTTTGGAGTTATACTATTTGCAACAATAGGTTCTCTTTTAGGAGCAATTATTTTATATTATATAGGTAAAATATTAAATAAAGAGAGATTAATAAAAATAGTTTCAGGAAAAATAGGTAAGATTTTACAAATAAAACCTAAAGATATTGAAATGGCAGATGACTGGTTTGATAAAAAGGGAAATAAGACTGTTTTCTTCTGTCGTTTTATACCAATAGTTAGAAGTTTAATTTCTATACCTGCTGGAATGAGCGAAATGAAAATGTCAAAATTCTTATTATACACATTATTAGGATCTGCTATATGGAATTCTGTATTAATAATTTTAGGTAGTGTATTAGGAAATAATTGGGAATCAATATCTAAAATTATAAATAAATTCTCTTATATTGTATTAATAATGTTGATTATAGGTTTTATTACGCTAATTATTATTTTCTATAGAAAAAAAAGAAATAATAAAATTAATTCTTAAAATATATGTGTTATAATTATACATATAGGAAGTAGGGACATTAGTGAAAAAAGAATTTTTACCTGTATTATTGGGAAGTGATTTTAATGTATATGCAATTTCAAGAGCTTTTTTTCAAGATTACAACATTAAACCTTTAGCAATATGTGCAAAAAGATTATATGATACAAAATATAGTAAAATATTGAATGTTATTGATTATGAAAATTTTAATAATTCTAAAGTCTTTGTTAAAAAACTTATTGAAATTGGTAAAAAATATAAAAAAGAAAATAAAAAATTATTTTTAATAGGTTGTAATGATACATATGTAAAATTAGTTATAGATAATAAAAAATCTTTACAAAAATATTATATATTGCCATTTATAAATAAGAAAAAAAGAGATACTTTGGATAATAAAGAATCTTTTTATAAAATATGTGATAAATATGGTTTAGAATATCCTAAAACATATATATGTACATTAAAAAATTATAAGAAAATTAAATTACCTTTTGATTTTCCAGTAGCAGTAAAAGTATCTAATAGTGTCGAATATGTAAAACTTGATTTTGAAGGAAAGAAAAAAGGTTATAAAGCAGAAAATCAAGAAGAATTAGAAAAAATAGTGTATTTAATATATAGTGCTGGATATAAAAGTAATATAATAATACAAGACTTTATACCTGGTGATGACACCTCCATGTACGTTTTAAATTCATATTCAGATAAAAACGGTAAAGTAAAAATGATGTCTCTAGGACATGTAATTTTAGAAGAATATACTCCTAAAGGCATAGGCAATTATTACGCAATAATATCTGATTATAATAAAAAATTGTATGATAAATATAAAAAATTTTTAGAAGATATTAAATATATAGGGTATTCTAATTTTGATTTTAAATTAGATTCTAGAGATAATAAATTTAAAGTTTTTGAAATAAACATAAGACTTGGAAGAAGTAGTTTTTATACAACAGCAAGTGGATACAATATAATAAAATATTTAATAGATGATTATATATATGATAAAAACGAAGATACAATTTATTGTGATAATAAACATTTGTGGATTGCTGTGTGGAAAAAAACTTTGTTAAAATACATTAAAGATGATAAAATAAAGAAAGAAGTAAAAAAGTTGTTTAAAGAAAAAAAATATTCTTACACATATTTTTACAAAAAAGATATTAGTATAATTAGATTACTAGTTGTTAATTATTTATACTATATTAATTATAAATTATTAAAAATGTACTATGGAAAAAGAGGACTAAAATAGGAGTGAAAGTATGAAAAAAAATTTATTGATTATATTAACATTATTATCTTTATTAATATTTCCGATTACAGTTAAGGCTGAAGTTGAACCTGATGATTTTCAAACCACTATTAATGAAGAAATTGAAACTTTTAAGAATGCAGATGGGTATGAAAGTCATGTAAATCTTTTAAAAAACACAGATTTATCGAATTATACTGAAAATGAAGATAAAGTAAATGTATATGTTTTTAGAGGAAGTAGTTGCAGTTATTGTTT
>CAYTXQ010000037.1:0-7431 GCA_964441535.1 uncultured Muribaculaceae bacterium | reverse complement strand
TAAATCATATCCAGCATCATTTAAATGACATGTATCTAAACATACTCCTATTCTACTTTTATCTGTAATTCCATCTATAGTAAGTTTTACTTCTTCAATTGTAGAGCATACTTCTGTACCTTTTCCAGCCATAGTCTCTAATAAAATAGTTACGAAGTCATCTTGTTTTATTACTTCATTTAAAGCATTAATTACATTGTTAATAGCATCTTCTTTACTTAAAGTTAAATAATTGCCAGGATGAACTACTAATTTAGAAACTCCTAGTAATTTACATCTATTCATTTCGCTTTTTAAAAAATTAATACTAAATTCATATTTACTTATATTTGAATTATCTGCTAAATTTATTAAATATGGAGCATGACACACTACATTATTAATACTTATATTATTATTTTTCATTAATACTTTTGCCATATTTGTTAAATCTTCAGAAATTATTCTTCTCATTGTATTTTCTGGTGCTCCAGTATAAAACATAAAAGTGTTAGCACCATAACTTAATGCTTGTTTAACACATCCTAATAACTGTTCTTCAACAAAACTTACATGACTACCTATTATTAACATACTAATCACCTACATAATTATAACATAAAAAAACCGAGTATTAAACTCGATTAATTAACTTACTACTCTTGTAGTAATTCCAGAACATGCAGCAGCATTATCAATTAAAGTTAAAGTTCCTGCAGCGAGTGGTGTAGTAGTTGATAAAGAACCTGAAGCCACTCCGTTAAACATATAATCGTCATTTTTATAATATAAAGTAGTAGTAATATCATCTCCAGCAGATGCTAATTTTACATATCCACTTGCAACTTCATCACCAAAAGCTTTGTCAGTATATCCATTTTGTTTTAACCACTCTAAACTATAACATACAGAACCACTTTCACTTTCTGAAGTATATGCTGTATTTGCTACCTTTACTATTGACTGAGATTCAGTAACAAATGCATTCTTCTTTGCCTTTTCCATAAGTCCTAAAACTGCTGGCATTGCTAATAATATCAATATTGCTAAAATTACTATTACTGCTAACAATTCTATTAAAGTAAACCCTTTTTTATTTCTTTTATTTTTCATTAAATATTCTCCTATTCCTATATCTTCCAATATAGAACAATTATACAATTATTAGTTGTTTTAGTCAATTAAAAATTATAATATTTTGTTAATTTTGTAAAATTGAAATAGTAAATGTCCGTATTTTTGATACTTTTGTTAATTTTTTATTTATTAATTTATTTTAATACTTCTAGTACATTAGATACTAAATCAATATTACTTAAGAAAGTTTCTACTTTATCAGTAGATCTTAGTTTATATTTTTCTTTAATAAAATTAATAAAATTATTATAACTATTTGAATTACGATTTAATTCTTTATACCAGTATGAATTTTCTTTAAGATAATCTAACATTTTAGGATTCTCTCTTAATTTATTCTGTATAATAATATTCATATTTAGTCCTCAAAGAATTTATTTAAAGGTCTAGCAGATAAAGGCTTTTTTGCAGATAATATATTACCTACAGAAGAAGAAGCATCCTTTGCTGTCATATCTTTTATAAAACCTAATGCTTTTTGTGCAGTACCTATATGTTTTTGTATTGAATCCATATTAACATTCTTAATCATTTTTGATATTGAATCTATACCTAAATTTGCAGAAGAATTAAGATTATTTTTTGCATTTCTATATGTATCCCAAACTGATCTATCATTACCATGCTCATTATATAATTTATAATAATCTTGCCATGATTTTTCTCCAGATTTAACTTTATTTATTAATTCTGGATTTTCTTTAATAAAATCTTTAAATTCATTTTTCTTTTCCATAAAAAACCACCTACTATATTTTATGTAGGTGATTATTTTTTTATTTAAAAATTCATCATAACAGTACACATATCTAACTCATTCTCTTCCATAAGAGATATGAGTGTACCATATACTACATTAGCTTCATCATATGTGAATTCTTCACTTTCTAAATTAATAGGAGATTCATCTGGATTTCCAGGTGTTAAATCCACTACCCAACTATAATCATCTGTTTTATATACAATATAATAATGGGTTACATCATCAACTTTGTTAATTAATATCGCACCAGAATCATCAGTAAATGTTTTATTTGTATATCCGTTATCAGTAAAGTATTTAAGACTATAACAAATGTAAGTATTATTTGGATTTTCACTGTTTATCATAGTGGCATCTGTTGGATCTTCAGCATATGCTACTTCTGCTATTTTTAAAATGGATTCTGTTTCTAATTTAAACGCATTGTATTTAGCTTTATTCATTAATCCCACTACTGATGGCATTGCTAATAATATTAATATTGATAATATTACTATAACTGCTAATAGTTCTATTAAAGTAAACCCTCTTTTATTTTTCATTAACCTATTCTTATTAAAGTATAAATCACTTCGTTGTATTAGTCAAACTATTCTATAATTTAAAGTCATCCAAGAAGTTTTCCATTGTCATTTCTTCTATTTTGTTTTCTCTTTCTTTGTTATCTTCTTTATTAGATTCATCTTTTTTTAAAAATGAAATTAAATTAAATTTTTTTGATACATCAGAGAAGTCTTTTTTACTTATTACTCCTCCCGTACTTGGTATATTCATTATAGGAATTTCACTATTTTTAATTTCATTAAATTCTTCATTTATTTTTATAATAAATTCATCTCTAGAGTTAGTTATGAATGCTTTTATAACTAAATAATTATTAGTTTTAACTTTTTTAATTATCATAGATCCTTTTTTAGCTCTAGTTAAAGTATTTAATTCATTTATTTTAATTCTTTTAGCAGTTTTATTATTAGTAAATACATTTATATATTCATCTTTATTATTAAAGCACATTCCACTTATAAGAATGTCTTCTTTAAGATTTATACCTTTTACTCCTCCTGATTTTACACTTGTAAGAGGTATTTCTTCTGTATTAAATCTTAAATAATATCCATTATTTGATATACATAAAGTTTCTTCATCTTTAATACACACATTAACTACTTCATCATTTTCTTTTAGTTTGATGGCTTTTAAAGGTTTTGAATATCTACTTACTTCAAAATCTTTTAAAGTACTTCTTTTTACTGTTCCATTTTTAGTAAACATTACTATTTCTTTTTCTTTGTCATCTAATACTATGTTTCCAATAATACGTTCTTCTTCTGTTATATCAACATTATTACTTATGTGTTTACCTATTTCTTTCCATTTGGTTTCAATTATTGTATGTACTGGTACAAATAAATAATTACCTAAGTTAGTGAATAATATTATGTTATCTAAGGAACTAACTTCATAAAGTCCAGTTACATAATCTCCAGGTTTTAATGCAGTTTCTTCATTATTTGAAGAATTATATGATTTTAAATTTACTTTTTTAACATATCCTTCATTAGTTATTACTACTATAAATTTTTCCTTTGCAATTAAATTTGTTGCATCAAGTTTTATTTCTGTAATTTCATGTTCTATATCTGTTTTTCTTTTCTCTCCATATTCGTTAGCTATTTTTCTTAATTCTTCTTTTTGTACTTTTTTTAGAATTTCTTCATTATTAATAATTGATTCTAATTTTGAAATAATACTAAGTAATTTTTCTTTTTCTTCTTCTAGTAATAGTACATCAGTATTTGTAAGTCTGTATAATTGTAATGATACTATGGCTTCTGATTGCTTAAAAGAAAATTGAAGTTTACTAACTAGATTATTAATAGCATCTGATTTATTTTTACTACTTCTAATAGTTTTAACAACTTCATCAATTATAGACATACATCTTACTAAACCTTCAACAATATGAAGTCTTGCCTTTGCAAATTCTAAATTGAATTTACTTCTTTTTAATATTACTTCTTTTTGATGGGCTATGTAATAATCTAATATTTCAAGAAGTCCTAGTACTTTAGGTCTTTTATTTGCTATTGCAACCATATTAAAGTTAAAAGATATTTGTAAATCTGTGTTTTTTAATAAATAATTGAGTATTGCTTCTTTGTTAGCACCAGATTTTAAATCTATTGCTATTCTAAGTCCATGTCTATCTGTCTCATCTCTTACTTCGGATATTCCATCTATTTTTTTATCTAATCTTATTTCATCTATTCTTTTTACTAATAATGCTTTATTAACTTCATAAGGTATTTCAGTTATTATTAAAGAAACTTTTCCTTTACTTACTTCAAAATTAGTTCTTCCTCTTAATATTATCTTACCTTTACCAGTTTCATAAGCCTCTTTAATTCCATTTATTCCAGAAGCTATTCCTCCAGTTGGAAAATCAGGCCCTTTAACTATATCCATTATAGTTTCTAATCTACAATTGGGACTTTCTATTCTTTTGATAGTGGCTTCAATAATTTCTACTAAATTATGAGGAGGTATATTTGTAGCATATCCAGCAGATATACCATTGGTACCATTTACTATTAAATTAGGAAATTTAGCAGGCAATACTGTAGGTTCAATACAAGTATCATCATAATTTGGAGTAAATATTACTGTATCTTTATCTAAATCTTTTAGTAATTCATTACTTATTTTAGATAATCTTGCTTCTGTATAACGATAAGCAGCAGCAGAATCTCCATCCATAGAGCCATTATTACCATGCATATTAATATATGTATTTTTTACTTTCCAATTTTGACTCATTCTCACCATAGCTTCATATATAGGAATATCACCATGAGGATGAAAATTACTTATTACATCTCCAACTGTTTTAGCACTTTTTCTATATTGTTTATCATATGTATTCTTTTCTCTATACATTGAAAATAATATTCTTCTTTGAACAGGTTTTAACCCATCTCTAACATCAGGTATTGCTCTATCTTGAATTATATACTTAGAATAAGCAGCAAAACGCTCAGACATTATTTCTTCTAAAGAATAATTATGAATTTTTTCTATTAAATTTTTCATATAAACATCCTTTTCTAATTAACCAAATAATTATCTTCTAAAGAGAATTCCACATTTTCTTCAATCCATTCTTTTCTAGGTTCTACTTTATCTCCCATAAGAATGTTTACTCTTTTTTCTGCAAGTAGTGCATCTTCTATATCTACTCTTATTAAAGTTCTTGTTTCAGGACTCATAGTAGTATCAGTGAGTTGTACTGCATCCATTTCTCCTAAACCTTTATATCTTTGAATTTCACAATTCTTATTTTTGATTAATTTGTCTTTTTCTTCATCATTATAAACATAATGAATTTCTTTATTTATTGTAATTTTATATAATGGAGGCATAGCAATATATAATTTTCCTGCTTCTATTAAAGGTTTCATATATCTATAAAAGAAAGTTAATAATAAACATTGTATATGAGCACCATCCACATCTGCATCTGTCATTATAATTACTTTGTTATATTCAGATTCATCTGCTTCAAAAGAAGAACCTATTCCAGCATTTATAGTATTTATTATTGTATTTATTTCCTCATTTTTAAGAATTTCTTCTATTTTAGTTTTTTCAGTATTTAACACTTTTCCACGTAAAGGCAATATTGCTTGAAAACTTCTATCTCTTCCCTGTTTAGCAGAGCCTCCAGCTGAATCGCCTTCTACTAAAAACAATTCATTTCTTTCTTTATTTCTACTTTGAGCAGGAGCTAATTTACCAGATAAAATTCTATCTCTGGAATTCTTACTTTTTCCAGCTCTTGCTTCTTCTCTAGCTTTTCTAGCCGCTTCTCTAGCCATTCTACTTCTCAATGATTTTTCTATTAGATCAGTGGCAACTTTTTTATTTTCTTCTAAAAAGAACTGTAATTTTTCAGTTACTATACTTTCTACAACATTTCTAGCTATAGGAGTACCTAATTTTCCCTTAGTCTGACCTTCAAACTGAAGTAGAGATTCTGGTATCTTTAAACTTATTATTGCAGTTAATCCTTCTCTAACATCAGATCCTTCAAAAGGTTTATCTTTTCCCTTTATAAATCCATTAGTTTTAGCATAATCATTAAAAACTCTTGTTAAAGCAGTTTTAAAACCTATTTCATGAGTTCCTCCATCAATAGTTTTTACATTATTAACAAAAGAAATTATATTTTCATTATATGTATCATTATATTGAAGTGCTATATCAACATCTATTTTATCTTTTGAGCCATTAAAAGAAACTACATTATGTAATATTTGTTTATTTTCATTTAAATATTCTACAAATGCTATTAAACCATTATCATAATGAAATAGAGAATGTTTGTTATCTTCTTCATCAATAACTTCTACAGTTAAATTACTTAATAAAAATGCACTTTCCTGCATTCTTTCACATATTGTAGTATATGAAAAATTAATTGAATCAAATATAGTATCATCAGGTAAGAATTTTACCAAGGTACCTGTTTTATTTGTAGTTCCTATCTGTTTAGTAGGAATTTTTACATGTCCACCATTTTCAAATCTTATGTAGTATTCACATTTATCTTTTCTTATTGTAACTTCCATCCATTTAGATAACGCATTAACTACTGACGCTCCTACTCCATGAAGACCTCCAGCTACTTTATATCCATCTGTTTCAAACTTTCCTCCAGCATGTAATACTGTATAAACTACCTCAGGAGTAGATTTACCAGAAGAATGCATTCCTACTGGAACACCTCTACCAAAGTCTTCTATAGATAGACTTTTATCTTTATGTATTGTAATTTTAATTAAATCTCCATAACCATTTATAACTTCATCTATAGAATTATCTATTATTTCCCATGCTAAATGATGTAGACCTTTTTTATCAGTTGAACCGATATACATACCTGGTCTTTTTCTTACTGCTTCTAATCCTTCTAGTATTTTTATTGAACTTTCATCGTATTTTGCCACTATTATTCACCATAAGAATTATATCATAAAAAAAAAGAACATAAAAGTCCTTTGTCATTTGATTTACTATTTTATATTGTAAGTTTTTTTATATAATTATTTTTTATTTACAGAGATTAACTTTCTTTGTTCTTCTTTTTCAAGTTTTTTTAAACTCTGTTTTGGAGTAGGTAGTTTTTCTGGCATTGTTCCTCCCATATCCGCTATTGCTTTTCTAACTTTAGTACCAATCTCATAATGAGTATCTTTTGCTTCTTTTTCACCTTTAATATTTTCTCTTTTAAGTTTAGCCTCTGTTTGAGATATTCTAAATTCATTAGCAACTAATTCTTCGCTTCCCATATTATCTAGAATATCTTCTCTGTATCTTAAACCTTTTCTTTTAAAAATATCATCAGCAGTTTCACCATTATATAATCCCCTATAACCAGCATTATGAAATTGATTCATATTTTTTACTCCTGCTTTAATAGCGGCTTGTTGCAATGAATAATTTGCATTTCTTGTTTTATTGCGCTTATATAATCTTTTTTCTTCTTCAGTTAA
>CAYTXQ010000036.1:0-8098 GCA_964441535.1 uncultured Muribaculaceae bacterium | reverse complement strand
GAAGAAGCTGGCGCTACTGTAGAATTAGCTTAATAAACTAAGACCTTTAGGTCTTTTTTTATTGATAAACATTTAATTAGAATGTATAATAAAATATATATGAGGTGTACTATGAAATTAAATAATAAAGGATGGAGTTTTTCTCAAATGATTCTTATATTGTGTATATTAGTAATATTTTTATTTATTTCAATTTTTTATATTATAAAATTCTATTCAACTATAGAAAATGCTTCTGATTCAGGTAAAAATTATATTAATGAAAGAGTTCAAAATAAATGAAACCATCATATTTTTTAAGTTTTTTAATTATTTTTACAATCTTTTTAATTTTAACTGTCTTTGGTTTTAAATATAAAGAAGTTAGTGAATACAAAAACTTAGAAAACAATTTAAAAAAAGCAAGTCAAAAATATGTAAAAAAAGAAATAGATAAAGATGTTATAAAAAAATTATATCTTTCAATAGATGATTTAAAACCGTATTTAACAGAAGATTTTAAAGTAAAAAAAGAAAAATGTACTGGATATGTAATGGTTTCAAAGAAGTTTTTAGTTCTTATATATACACCTTTTATAAAATGTGATAAATACAAGACAAAAAATTATAAAAATATGTAAAATAATTCTTGACTTTGCATATATATTAATGATATATTAAATATGCGTTTTTATTGGGTTTTGCTTAGGCAAGACCTAATTTAAAGAAAAAACTGATACACCAGGATATGTGTATATGGAAGGAGAATTGTATGCCAACTATCAATCAATTAGTAAAACGTGGAAGAAAAGCTAAAACTAAGAAAAGTAAAAGTCCAGTATTAAACATTGGATTCAATAGTATGGAACGTAAACAAACTGATCAAAATAGCCCTCAGAAAAGAGGAGTATGTACAAGAGTAGGAACTAAAACTCCAAAGAAACCAAACTCAGCATTACGTAAGTATGCTCGTGTTAGATTATCTAATGGACGTGAAGTAGATACTTATATTCCAGGAGAAGGACATAATTTACAAGAACATAGTGTTGTACTTATTCGTGGAGGACGTGTTAAAGACTTAATCGGTGTTCGTTATCATATAGTACGTGGCGCTTTAGATACTCAAGGAGTACAAGATAGAAAACAAGGTCGTAGTAAATACGGTGCCAAAAAAGCTAAAAAGAAATAAGGAAGGAGATAAATATGCGTAAAAGACGTGCAGAAAAACGTGATGTTTTACCAGATCCTATTTATAATTCTAAAATTGTTACAAAATTAATAAATCAAATTATGAATGATGGAAAAAGAGGAACTGCTAGTAAAATATTATATAAAGCATTTGAAATAATTAAAGAAGAAACAAAAGAAAATCCAGTGGATGTTTATAATAAGGCTTTAAAGAATATAGAACCGGCTTTAGAAGTTAAATCTAGAAGAGTTGGTGGAACTAACTGTCAAGTTCCAATTGAAGTTAGTGATCAAAGAGGTAAGTCTTTAGCACTTCGTTGGTTAATAAATTATGCTAAAACAAGAAATGGTAAAGGTATGGCTGAGAAGTTAGCCCATGAAATAATAGATGCTTCAAATGGTATTGGTGGAGCAGTTAAGAAAAGAGAAGATACTCATAAAATGGCAGAAGCAAATAAGGCATTTGCTCATTATAGATGGTAGGACTAAACTATGACAAGAGATGTTACAATTGATAAAATTAGAAATGTAGGTATAATGGCTCACATTGATGCCGGAAAAACCACATTTACAGAAAGAATATTATTTCATGCGGGTGTAACTCATAAAATAGGCGAAACTCATGATGGAGCTTCCCAAATGGATTGGATGGAACAGGAAAAAGAAAGAGGTATAACAATTACTTCTGCTGCTACTACAGTTCATTGGAAAGGTTATAGATATAATATAATAGATACTCCAGGCCACGTAGACTTTACTGTAGAAGTTGAAAGAAGTTTAAGAGTTCTTGATGGAGCTATTACTTTACTTGATGCTCAGGCAGGAGTTGAACCTCAAACTGAAACAGTTTGGAGACAGGCTACAGATTTTAAAGTACCAAGAATGATATTTGCTAATAAGATGGATACTTTAGGAGCGAACTTTGAATATAGTTTAAAGACTATAGAACAGCGTTTAGGAGTTTTAGCAAAACCTATTGTTTATCCTATTGGAGCTGAAGAGACTTTTAATGGTATCATTGATATAGTTGAAAGAAAAGCTTACCATTATGATAGTGAAGAACATGAAAATTTCACTGAAATAGAAATTCCAGAAGATTTAAAAGATACTATCGAGCTTAAAAGATCAGAATTGATAGAAACTGTTGCTGAATTTGATGATGAATTGATGATGAATTACCTAGATGGTAAGGAATTGGATATTAAAGATATTAAAAGAGCAATTAGAAAAGGAACTTTGGAAGTTAAGTTTTTCCCAGTTTTATGTGGTAGTGCAAAACGTAATATGGGTATTAAATTTGCACTTGATGCAATAATTGATTACTTACCGGCTCCTACTGATGTAGAAGCTATAGAATGTATAGATGAAAGGGGTAATGATGTATTAAGACAACCTAGTGATGAAGAACCTTTTACAGCATTAGCATTCAAAATAATGGCAGATCCATTTGTAGGAAAATTATCTTTCTTCAGAGTTTACTCTGGATACTTAGAAAGTGGTAGTTATGTTTATAATTCTACTAAGGGTACTAAAGAAAGAATTGGTCGTATATTACAAATGCACGCTAATAACAGAAAAGAAATAAATGCTGTATATACAGGGGAAATTGCTGCTGCTGTTGGGTTAAAGAATACTGCTACTGCTGATACTTTATGTTCAGAAAAAAATCCAGTAGTTATGAAGGGTATGGAATTCCCAGAACCAGTTATAGATTTGGCAATTGAACCAAAGAGTAAAGATGATCAAGATAGAATGGCTTTGGCTTTACAAAGATTAGCGGAAGAAGATCCTACATTTAGAACTAGAACAGATCACGAAACAGGACAGACTGTTATAAGTGGTATGGGTGAATTACACTTAGATGTTTTAGTAGACAGAATGAAAAGAGAATTTAAAGTAGAGGCTAATATTGGTAAACCACAGGTAGCATACCGTGAAACTTTAACCACTGTAGGTGAATGTGAAGGTAAATACATTAAACAATCTGGTGGACGTGGACAATATGGACATGTTTGGATTAAATTCGAACCAAATCGTGATAAAGGTTATGAATTCGTAGATGCTATAGTAGGTGGAGTTGTTCCTCGTGAATATATTCCAGTGACTGATAAAGGATTACAAGAGGCCATGGCTGGAGGAATTTTAGCAGGATATCCTATGGTAGATGTAAAAGCTACATTATATGATGGATCATATCATGATGTAGACTCATCTGAAATGGCATTTAAAATAGCTGCTTCATTATCTTTAAAAGAAGCTAAAAATAAATGTAAACCAATTTTACTTGAACCTATAATGAAAGTTGCTGTTGTAACACCAGAAGAATATTTTGGAAATGTTATGGGAGATTTAACAAGTAGAAGAGGAAAACCTCTTGGTCAGGAAGCAAGAGGGAATGTCCTACAAATCAGTGTAATGATGCCATTATCTGAAATGTTTGGACTTGCAACTTCTTTAAGAAGTAATACTCAAGGAAGAGGAACATTTATACCATTCTTTGATCATTATGAAGAAGTTCCAAAATCAATAGCCGAAGAAATAATTAAGAAAAACGGCATTAATTAAAAATAATACTTGAAATATTTTCAAGCATTAGATAAAATAAATATGTGTTAGAAAAAGGAGGAAAATAAAATGGCAAGACAAAAATTTGATCGTTCAAAACCACATGTTAATATTGGTACTATAGGTCACGTAGATCATGGTAAAACAACTTTAACAGCTGCAATTACAAAATATTTTGGGCAATATATTTCTTATGAAAATATTGATAAGGCTCCAGAAGAAAGAGAAAGAGGTATTACAATTAATACTTCTCACGTTGAGTATGAAACGCCAAAACGTCATTATGCTCACGTAGACTGTCCAGGACATGCTGACTATGTTAAAAACATGATTACTGGTGCAGCTCAAATGGATGGCGCTATATTAGTAGTTTCTGCTGCTGATGGTGCAATGCCACAGACAAGAGAACATATTTTACTAGCAGGACAAGTTGGAGTTCCAAAGATCGTAGTTTATATGAATAAATGTGATCAAGTAGATGATCCAGAAATTCTTGACTTAGTAGAAATGGAAATTAGAGAATTATTAGCAGAATATAAATTTGATGTTGATTGTCCTATAATTAAAGGTTCAGCTTTAAAGGCTCTTGAAGGAGACGAAAAAGCAGTTGAATCTATTAAAGAATTAATGACAGCAGTTGATGATTATATTGAAGATCCAGTAAGAGAAACTGATAAACCTTTCTTAATGAGTGTTGAAGATGTTTTCACAATATCTGGACGTGGTACAGTTGCTACTGGACGTGTTGAACGTGGACAAATTAAATTAAACGATGATGTTGAAATTGTTGGTTTAAAAGATACTAAGAAATCAGTTGTTACAGGAATAGAAATGTTCAGAAAACAATTAGATTTTGCTCAAGCTGGAGACAATGCTGGTATATTACTACGTGGTGTTGCTCGTGAGGATATTGAACGTGGACAAGTAATTTCAAAACCAGGTTCAGTTACTCCACATAAAAAGTTCAAAGCAGGAGTATATATATTATCTAAAGAAGAAGGCGGACGTCATACTCCATTCTTCTCAAACTACAGACCACAATTTTACTTCAGAACTACAGATGTTACTGGTGTAATTCAATTACCACAAGGTGTTGAAATGGTTATGCCTGGAGACAATGTAGATATGACAGTTGAATTAATAGCTCCAATTGCTCTTGAAAATGGTACTAAGTTCTCTATTAGAGAAGGCGGACGTACTGTTGGAGCTGGAGTTGTATCTGAAATTATTGAATAATAATTCAAATTAAAAGCGAAATATTCGCTTTTTTAGTGTATAAATATAAAAAGATGCTAAATATCAAATTTAACATCTTTTCTTTTCATATTACTATATACAGTTTCATTTAATATTAAATCATATTCTCCTATTAATTCAACTATATCTGTAGAAGTATCAACTTTAAATCTATCTAACTTTTTATATTTAGGGTCTATACTTTCTGTAGATTTAATACCATCTAAATCTACATATTTAAAAGTCTTATTATAGAATTTAAACAGTTCATAATACATAAAATCCTTAATTTCAAAAAAACTATACTCTTCGTCATATCCGGAAGATAATATTATAATTCTTCCATTATATTTTAAAGTAATAATACCGCCTACACATTTGGATTCCCTACCACGATACTGTAATGATCTATTTAAATCTATTTTACTTTCTTCTAATATTTTATCTGATTCCATTTTCTCTTTTAAATTTCTTTCTGTATTATGTATAAGCAATAATTTATTTAAATATTCATTCTTTTCGTTTTCATTAACATAAAGATTTCTAGAACCTGATATATATTCTTCAAAGTTTATTTTTATTAAAAATACATCTATTAAATCATTTTTACTGAATATATTATAAAAATTAAAGTAATCGCTAAGAGAATGATTTTCATCTTTAATAAAGTCAAATATTTGAAGAATACTATCTTTATTTCCCTTTTCAATATAAAGACCTTTATCTCTAGCTTTTATATATCTTGATTTAGATTCCTTATTTTTAAAAGTTTCTAAATTAACGATAGTACTATAATTTTCTTCTACAAGTAAAGTTTTCTTTTCATCTATTTTTCTATATCCACAACTGCTAAAATGACTTGTTAATATTAAATTGGAATTATATTTACATGATAAATTCTCTTTACTTATATCTCCTATAAAAATTTCTGGATTAATTTTAATAAATACAACATTTTTCTTTATATAATATTCTTTTAATTCTTTAGTAAAAGTTTTAAATAGTTCCATATTATAATAATCTATCAAGAATCCTTTAGGAGAATACCCATATTTATATTTTACTCCGTATGTTTTAAGAATTATTAAAGAAGCGCCCTCTAATTTATCATCCTTAAAATAACCTATTAAGTTATATTCAATATTTAAATTTTCCAATACTTCAGCATATTCTTTTGATTGAAAATAATTACTTAATGGATGATTATTGGCAAAAGACTCAAATTCTTCTTTGCTTATTATTTTAATCATATAGACACCTCCTTTTTCTAACAAAGTATTTTATTATATCATATATTTCTAAAAAAACAAGTTGAAACTAATACTAAAATAAGTTATACTTAACAAGAGAATAGAGGAGTTATATGGCAAAGATAATTAATATAATTGGAAGAGAAATCTTAGACTCTAGAGGTAATCCTACAGTGGAAGTAGAGTTATTTATAGATAATGGTGAAAGTTATATGGCTTCAGTACCTAGTGGGGCTTCTACAGGGTCAAAAGAGGCTTTAGAATTAAGAGATCAGGATAACAATAGATATAATGGTCTTGGAGTAAAAAAAGCTATAGATAATATAAACAATGTTATTAAACCTAGAATATTGAATATGGAATTAAATCAAGAAGAATTAGATAAATTACTAATCAATCTAGATAATACTCCTAATAAAAGTAATTTAGGTGCTAATGCAATATTAGCAGTATCTTTAGCTAATTTAAAAGCTTTATCGGATATTAATAATAAAAAACTATATGAATATGTATCTAATGATCACATAGGAATGCCTATACCTATGTTTAATATTGTTAATGGTGGAAAACATGCTGATAATAACATAAATATTCAAGAATTTATGATAGTACCTGTAGTAAGTACTTTTAAAGAAAGATTAAGAATAGGTTCAGAAATATTTCATATATTAAAAAAAATATTAAAAGATAGAGGTTTGTCTACAGGTGTAGGTGATGAAGGAGGATTTGCTCCTGATTTAAAAAGTAACAAAGAAGCGTTAGATTTAATTTTAAAAGCCATTGAAACTTCAAAATATATACCAGGTAAAGATGTATATATTGCTTTAGATGTTGCAGCAAGTTCATTTTATAACTCTGATAATAATATGTATACTTTTGATGGCAAAATGATAACATCAAAGGAATTAATGGATTATTATATGGATATTATAGAAAAATACCCAATTATAAGTATAGAAGATCCTTTTAATGAAGATGATTTTGAATCATTAGCAACTTTTACAAGATTAGTTGATAAAAGAATAATGGTAGTTGGAGATGATTATTTTGTAACAAATATAAAATATCTTCAAAAAGGAATAGACTTAAAAGCAGGTAACGCTATATTATTGAAAGCAAATCAAATAGGTACTGTAACAGAGATGTTAGATACAATAAAATTAGCTAAAGAAAATAATTATACTTGTATTATTTCTCATAGAAGCGGTGAAACAGAAGATACTTTTATATCAGATTTAGCAGTAGGATTAAATATTCCTTATATTAAATCAGGATCACTTTCTAGAGGAGAAAGAATTTGTAAATACAATCAATTATTAAGAATAGAAGAAAGATTACTAAAATAATAATTAAATTCGTATAATACAATAAGTATAAGTGAAAATGATATTACTTTTAACAAAGAAATATTACAAAAAGTTAAAAAAGTTCATGTTAATAAAGGCAAAAGTTTATTTGATTTTGTTGATGAGTGTTCTTGATACTAATTATTATGAAATCATTGAAATAGGAGCAATAAAAGTAAAAGATGATAAAGTTATTGAAACATATAAGGACTTTCGATTAGTCCTTTTTATGTGTTTAATTTAATTGTTTTCTTTAATAAAGTAATTATCTTTTTATCATTATACATGTTAGACAAGTGCGTATAATTGTGATATAATATTTTGAGAAAAAGAGGTTAATTATGAAAAATAAAGAACATTTAAATGAGGAAAAATATCAAAAAACAAGAAAGAAATCAAATTTATTAGTCAATCTTTTAATTATAATAATATTTTTGGGAGTTATTTTTAGTGGGATATTATTAATTGGTAAAGGAACTGAAGATTTAAAATCTCTTAATAATAAGAATGAAATATCCGATAATCAGACAGAAA
>CAYTXQ010000035.1:0-8522 GCA_964441535.1 uncultured Muribaculaceae bacterium | reverse complement strand
CTCCGTTATTAGTTAAAGATGTTAATGCTTGAATATTCTGTATAGGCGTTGTAGTTAAACCTTGTCCAAAAGCAGCATTTGCTACTTCAACTTCATATTTAAAATCTAGTTTACCTGTATATTCATCTCCTAGTTCAACACCTGTTTTTGTACCAAAACCCAGTTTTTTATAAAAATCTTTTAACTGATTCTTCTTTAATTTTTTTGCTAAATTAGCAGCCGCTATATTAGAAGAATAACCAAAACCCTGGTCAAAAGTTATAGTACCAAAACCTACATCATTAAAGTCAGAAATAGTATATTCTCCTATAGTCATTCTTCCTGATTTATAAGTTTCACTACCATTATAAACTCCATTTTCCATTGCAGCCATAAAAGAGTATATTTTCATAGTTGAACCTGGTTCATATGTATATTGAGTTAAAGGAACCATATAATTTTGAATATCTAATACATTAGGATCAAAACTTGGAATTGTTGAACTTGCTACTATAGCTCCTGTTTTAGCATTTGCTATTGTAAAAGTAAGCCAAGAAAACTTATATTCTGATTCAAACTTATCTATAGCATTTTCAAGTAGTATTTGTATATTATTATCAATGGTAAGATATATATCATTACCAGACTCTGGTGAAGAAGTATATGAAGGAGTATTAGGTATTTGATATCCATAAGCATCTCGTTGATATTTAGTATATCCATTTTTACCTTTTAATATTTTATTGTAGGCTTTTTCTACTCCCATCTCTCCATTTATTTCATCATTATCATTTTTTTTAGCATATCCAACAATATAAGAAGCAAAATCTCCCATTTTATACCATCTTTTTGAACTTGAAATAAATCCTATACCGGGTAAGTCTAAATCTTCTATTTTATCTTTTAATAATTCTGTAATACCTCTTCCACCAGGACCTAATTCAACCTGATATACATCTTTATTCAATAATTTTAATATTGCTTCTTCAGACATATTAATAAGAGGAGACAACATTTTTGCTGTATAGTTTTTATCCACTACATGATTAGGATTACTTAAATCAGATGTTCTACTTTCATCTAAAAATGCTATTACAGTATAAGAATTTACATTTTGAGCAAGAATATCTCCATTTGTATCATATATTGTTCCTCTACTAGCATAAAGAGTCATCTTTTTTGTATTACGTTTACTAGCAAAAACATTTAAATTGATTCCATCAACTTTATCAAAAGTAGCAACATATAAAAGTCTAGCGGAAATTAGTGCAAATAAAAAAACAATACTAACTAAAAAATATCTATTTATTTTAATTGTATTGCTGTTATTTTTCATAAGTTACTCCTATTCGTTATAGTTTGCTATTTCCCTTATATTGTCTTTATTATAAGATAAACCCATTTCTTTTGCAACATCTTGTATTTTATCTAATGATGCCAGCTCATTAATTTGCATTGATAAACTTTCATTTATATTTTTTTGTTTCTCTATTTTACTTTTTAATTTTTCTACTTTAATATTAGTTTCAGATAAACTTGCTTTAGAAGACACAATAAGTACAGGAGTACATAATAATACAAAAAATAACAATGTATACATTATTTTTTCTCCTCTTAACAATTTAATTTTAGTTCCTGTTCTTTTTGTCATACTATATCCTCTCAACTATTCTTAATTTTGCACTTTTACTTCTATTATTACTTTCCATTTCCTCTTTACTAGGAGTTATTGGTTTATTATTCACTAATTTTATTAAAGGTTTATATTCCTCTATAATTACAGGAAGACCCTTAACTAATTCATTTACTTCACTATATTTTTTAAATATATGTTTTACAATCCTATCTTCTAAAGAATGAAATGTTATAACACATATTCTTCCACCTTTATTTAGAAGTGATATTGCATCAGGTAATGCTTTTTCTAATACTTTTAATTCATCATTTACTTCTATTCTTATAGCTTGAAATATATTTCTTTCCGGATGATTTATATTAAAATATTTTTCTCCCACAGATTTTTTAATAATATTAACTAATTCTGCAGTAGTTTCTATACTTTTACCTTTTCTAAATTCAACTATATTTTCTGCTATAAACTTACTTTTTCTTTCTTCTCCATATTTATAAAAAATATTTATAAGATCCTTTAATTCATATTTATTAACTATATCGTATGCTGTCTTTTTATTATTCTTATCCATTCTCATATCAAGAAAAGCATCTTTCATAAAGCTAAATCCTCTATCCTGATTATCAATCTGAGGACTGGATAATCCTAAGTCGAATAAAAAACCATCAATGCCATTAATATTGTTGGCATTTAATTCTTTTTTCAAATTCTCAAAATTACTATGAATTATTTTAAAGTTTTGACCAATTTTACTTAATTCTTTTTCACTGTATTCTATAGCTTCAGTATCTTGGTCGAAGGCGAATAGAAAACCCCTTTTCAATTCTTTTAAAATTTTACTACTATGTCCAGCATATCCTAGAGTGGCATCTACATATATACCATTTTCTTTTATTTTTAAGTTGTCTATTGATTCGTCAAGTAATACACTTATATGTTTCATATGCTATCAACTTCAAATAAATGTTCTGAAATATCAGATAATTTATTTTCGTTTTCATTTAAGAACTTCTCCCAACTTTCTTTAGACCATAACTCTAGTCGGTCATTCACGCCGATAATAACACATTCACGTATAATATCGGCGTAACTAACCAATGGGGAGGTAATGTTTATTCGACCTTGTTTGTCAAACTCACATTCAGTAGCACCGGAAAGGAAAAAACGAATGAAGTCACGAGCATCTTTCTTAGTAAAAGGTAGAGTTTTTAATTTACTAACAATATTGTTCCATTCATTTAATGAATAAATAAATAGACACTTTTCAAGACCTCTAGTAATAATAAATTTTTCACCAAGTTCATATCTGAATTTTGATGGAATTATTATACGGCCTTTATCATCAATATTATGATGATATTCTCCCATGAACATTTCAATCCCCCACTTTCCACCACTTCATGCCACTGTCTACCACTATAATACATTATTTATAATTATAAATCAAGTAGTTTTTACAAAAAACTTAATTTTTTTTATTAGTTTACACAACAAAAAAAGATCCTTTATAAAAGATCCTTTATTAAACTACTTTTCTTCTTTTTGTTTATCCTCTTTTTTTATTACTTCTTTTTCTTTGTAATAACCGCACTCAGTACATGCACGATGTGGTCTTAAAGTCTTACCACACTTAGGACATTTAGTTAATGTACCAACTTCTTTTTTCAAATGAGTACGACGCATTCTTTTTTTAGTTTTACTTGTTCTTCTAAAAGGAACTGCCATATTTTCACTCCTCCCTTTTGTCAAGTAGCTCTTGTAATGGAGCTAATCTTGGATCAATTTCTTTCTTATTTTCATCTACTAGTTCCCAACCTTCCCCTTTTAAGGAAATATCTTTATTATATCCATTAGTGACTCTAATGGGAACCTCTAGTACAATATTTTCCCACAAAACAGTTGTAATATCAAGTGTATTTTTATCTTTTTGATAATATTCTCTTGTTTCTTCACTATTTTTATCTATATTTTCTTCTATTTCTATATTAAATGGATATTCTATATCTTCTAAGGTAACACTATCTGATAAAATCATTATTCCATTTACATTCAAATCTATCAATATATTATCATAATCACTAAAACTTATTCTTCCCACTACTTCTACTTCACCAATTGATATAATTTCAGTATCTTTATAAAATTCATAAGGTATAGTAACTAAAGAATTAATTTCTATATATTCCTCAAAACTGTTTAAATCTACTATCATTTTAAATCACCATAACAATTATATAATAAAAACTATTTTATTTCTATTATAATATGTTAAAATATTTTTATTGGAGGTGTTTTATGAAAACAGTAGGAATAATAGCTGAATACAATCCTTTTCATAATGGTCATTTATATCATATAAAAAAAGTTAAAGAAATGTTTCCAGATTCATTAATAATTTTAATATTAAATGGTTATTTTCTCCAAAGAGGAGAATTATCTATTCAGACGGTGGAAGATAAAACTAAAATAGCATTAGAGAATAATATTGATTTGGTTTTTGAACTTCCTTATGTTTTTGGAACTCAAAGTGCTGATACATTTGCAAAAGGAAGTATTGAAATACTAGAGGAATTAAATACAGATTATATTGTCTTCGGAAGTGAATCAAATGATGTAAACAGTCTTAAAAATATTGCTGAATATCAATTAAATAATAATGATTTTAATTCCAGCATAAAAGAATTAATCAAAAAAGGAATAAGTTATCCTTCTGCAATAAGTAAAGCATTAAAAGATAACTTTGTTGATACTCCCAATGATTTATTAGGAATTTCTTATATAAAGGCTATAAAGGAATTGAATTCTAAAATTGAACCTATTACTATAAAAAGAACTAATAATTATCATGATATAAAAAGCAAAGATAAAACAATAAGTGCCTCTAATATAAGAAATAAACTTTTAAATAATGAAAATATAAAAAAATATCTTCCTAAATTATCTTTAAATAATATTAACAGATTTAACAATAATTTATTTATATTACTTAAGTATAAAATAAACACTTCAAAAGATCTTAGTATATATTTAGATGTAGATGAAGGTATAGAAAATAGAATTAAAAAATATATAAATAAATTTAATAATATAAATGAACTTATACTTAATATTAAAACAAAAAGATACACTTATAATAAAATAAGTAGAATGTTAAATCATATTCTTATAGGTTTTACTAAAGAAGATAATTCTAAAATTAAAAAAACAGAATATTTAAGACTTTTAGGCTTTAATAAAAAAGGTCAGGAATATCTAAAAAAAATAAAAAAAGATATTACTATTCCTATAGTAAATGGAATTAATAATATTAATAATTTAATATCTAAATATGAGATAACTGCTTATCAAGTTTATAATTTAACATCTAATAAAGATATATTAGAGTTTGAAAATAGTAATAAGCCATTAAAAATCCGTGGATAAAATCCGCGGGTTTTCTCAGAAACCTATAGGGCCGATTACTGGCAGGCACCAAATGGTGCCTTTTTTACTTGCTAATTACCTTTGTCTTAGTTAATGGATACATATTCTTCGACAGCAGAAGAATAATAATAATTTTCTTCTTTCGTTTCATATGTTTTTAAATCAATAAAAATCGTTTTGTAGTGAGCGGCATCCTCGTCAAAGATTTCATCGAGTTCCACTTGCAATGTATCGTTTGGCATAAAATATATTGAATTCACGCTACCTGAGATTTTAATATTTTTTAAATCCGAGAAGGCATCATATATTTTTGTTATTTTGGTATTATCTAATAAGAAAATTTCTTGATTTGTATAAAGAATTATCTTGTCATCATAAGGTATAACTTCATTAATGTTTTTTATTTCTTCATTATTATAAATTGTATTTAATTTAGTTGTTTTGTTTGTTTTAGCATCATATACAAAATAACTATAATTTTTATAATATACAAAGGTATTTATGTTATCTAATGTAGGAACAAAATTTGTTAATGGATATCCACTTCCAATATATTCACAATTATCATTAAATATATTACAACGATAATTTTTATACTCCTCATTTTGAAGACTAGAATAATAATACATGCCTTCACTATTCAACTGATTTACACCACCATTACCCATCTTTTCTGTTATCTTTAACGTATTATTTTTGGTAATATCATATGAATATAGTTCAAAATATGTCACTTCATTACGTTTAACAAACAAGGAATAATACAATTTTGAGTTTAAAAAACCCTCAATATTCATGGCAAAAGTATTATTGACATCATTTATTTTAATTTTAATATTGTCAGCTAATTGGCTTTCGGTTATAGTACCATCTCTATATGCTGTAAATTCTATTAGACTATACTTGCCATTTTCATCATTCGATTTTAAACAATATATTTTGTTTTCATTAAAAAACCAATTTCCCATATAACTATTCATGTTGACAGAGGAATTAATAATCGTTCCATCATCGAATATGATTACCATTCCAGTCGAATCATCGTTGTATATTTTATAAGCGACAGTATATATTGTATCTTCTCTTAAAACTTCCTTTTCCTTATTAAAATACTTATAACCAAAATATCCTCCTATACATGTTCCTATTATTCCAAGTACAATTAAAATAATTGAAAATAACTTTTTCATCTCTAACATCTCCTTTTTCTCTCTTATATTATATATATATATATATATATATTTGCAATAAAAAAAGATGTACTTTACTTTATGTTTACAAGTTATAAAATACAACCCCAACCATTAAAAAAATAATCATACATGTGATTATTTTTTAGTAGTTGTTGTCTTTTTAGTTGTAGTTGTCTTTTTAACAGCAGGTTTCTTTTCTACTTTAACTTCTTCTTTTACAACTTCTTTTTTAGGTTCAACTTTTTCTTCTTTAACTTTTACTTTAGTTTGTTTAGCAACTTTAACTAATTCAGTAAATGCCTTAGGATTATCTATAGCTAATTCACTTAACATTTTTCTGTTAATTAATATTCCTGCATTTGTTAAACCATTAATAAACTTTGAATAACTTATTTCGTTTTCTCTACAAGCTGCATTAATTCTAGTAATCCATAGTTTACGAAAATTTCTCTTATTTTGTCTTCTATCTCTAAAAGCATATGCTCCACTGTGGAAAAGTTGCTCTTGAGCTGTTTTATATAATCTATGTTTACTTCCAAAATATCCTTTTGCTTGTTTTAGAACTTTTCTTCTTCTAGTTTTAGAAACTGTTCCGCCTTTAACTCTTGTCATAATTAAATCCCCCTATTAAATAACATCCTTAAGTTTAGCAACTGTTGCCTTACTTAGAATTCCACTATTTTTTCTTTGTCTTACTTGTTTAGAACTATCCTTATTTGTTTTATGGTTTCCACCAGATTTTTTATAAGTAATAGTACCACTATTTCTTAAATTTAATACTTTTTTTGTTGCTTTATGTGTTTTTTGCTTTGGCATAAATACATCCTCCTCTTTATTTTTTAGGTGCTAATAGCATATGAATTACTTTTCCCTCTTGTTTTGGACTCACTTCTACTACTGAAACTTCTGATAAAGAATCGGCAAATTTTAATAAAACTTCTCTACCTAGTTCAGGATGAGCCATTTGTCTTCCTTTAAACATAATTGAAGCTTTGATTTTATGACCTTTTATTAAATATTCTTCAGCATTTCTTCTTCTAGTTTCAAAATCATGAATATCAATAACAACAGAAAGTTTATATTCTTTTATTTCCTTATTATTTTCTCTTTGTTTTTTTTGCTGTTCTTTTATTTTCTTCTGTTTTTCATAACGATACTTATTGTAGTCAATTATTTTTCCTATAGCAGGAATAGAATTTTCATTTATTAAAACTAAATCTAATCCGGCATAATTTGCTAATGTTAAAGCATCCTCAATTTTCTTTAAGCCCATTTGTTCTCCATTTGGTCCAATTACCATCAATTCACTAACTCTTATTTGTTCGTTGATTGGCATATCATTTTTACTTGCTATATTAAAGCACCTCCATATATTTAAAAAGGTAAATACACTAGTATCCACCTTAAAGCTTAAAAAATAATAACTATTTTTGGCTTTTAACCCATTACTATATGTAATCAGGTGGATATAAATCTCTTTCCTTTTTCAATAACATCTAGATTATATATTAATATCTTATGTTTGTCAACTTATTTTAAGAAAAAATTTGTAAGTTTTAACTTTTGAATTTGTTCACTTAAAACACTTTTAGTATAGTAAACTGATCCTTCTAATGTTATATCTTTATCTAGGAAGTCATATTTTTTACTTAAATGATTCCAATCTTCCTGATGATTTTTTATAAAATTTTTATCCAAATGTTTTGTAGATAAAGAATTCTTATCCATTCTAGCTCTTTGAATTAACATTTTACCAAAATATATAGTGAATTTATCAAAATCATATTTTCCACCATGTAATTGATATATATCATAGAAATCTTTTATTCTCGTATTAGTAATAGAATTATTTCCTTCAACACTTTCTGCCACTATACATAATTTCTCAGCTAAATGTTCTTCATAAGATAAAGTATTAATATAAAAGATTTCATCTCCAGTAAATATAGGTTCAACTCTACTATATTTTAATTCAAGAGTTCTTTTATAATTACTATCCAAATCTATAGAAGTATTATGTTTTATAGAACCAAAATTCGATACTAAATTAAATTGATGTATATTTGTTGATGAATTAGTCGGTAAACAACTTAATTCACAAACTACTCCCAATTTATCATTAGAAATTTTTAAATCTGCTTGTTCATTGGGTAAATAAAAAGGCGATGTTGGACCATATTCATTTGTATAATATATTGCTTGTAATAATGATTGATTTGCTTTTTCTTGTGTTAAGGGTGATGCTAAATCAATATCTGTTATTGCTCTAGTTAATTTACCTAAATGCACAAATT
>CAYTXQ010000034.1:0-8710 GCA_964441535.1 uncultured Muribaculaceae bacterium | reverse complement strand
AATCATATTTCTCTTCTATTAATCTTTTGGTTTTTTTCATATGCCCTGGAAACCAATTTATGTTCATTTTTGACTGATTTTGTTCTTGTGGCTTATTTTTTCTATCGATTCTTTTTTGATACATATCGTTTACCATTTTATTTATCTCCTTCAATTTCTAAATAGTTTACCACTTTATTATTCGCATATTCTATTTCAGATTTTGTCTATGCACTTTATCTAGCGTTTCTTTAGTTTATAAATTTATTTTTTCAAGCATATTATTAAAAAATTAGGTATTAAAAATATATTAACTTCTGGTTCTTATTAAACATTTATAAATTCAATTTTGAATTTAATTGAACTACAAAATGTAATTACTTTAAAATTTTTACTCATTGTTCTCCTCTAAATACTTTTTATACATTTCATCCATGGAAGATATATACTTTTGATCTTGAATAATTCTATATTTTTCATATTCATTTTCTGCTTTATATACTGCATCTTTATGAGATATTTTACCTAAATTATTTAAAACACTTTTTTTTCTAAATTTTAATAGATCATCAGTTGAATCAATCCAATCTTTCATAGTCATAATATGTCTTTCTTTTGCTTCGTCTTCAGCAAAAACTAAAAACATATTTGTTAAATCGTTTAATTTATTTAATTCTTCATGGTTTAAATAATTTTTAGCAATACTAACATCATATTTATATATTAAACCATCTGGACTATTTTTCCAATTAGTTAATCCCATATTATCTTTTTTTGAATCTACTCTTTCATATATAAGTTCTGCTGCAGTATAACCTGATATTGCATAATGCAATTTGTTTTGAACAATCTTAAAGAAAGTATATGCTTCTTCTGATTTAGGATTATAATCAGTAGATGTAGCAATAAATAAATCAGTTATTTTTTGATATGACATACGCTCACTGACTCTAATAACTTTTATTCTTTCAAGTAATTCATCAAAATATTTTGCATCATACTTATTACCTTTAATGAATCTTTCATCATTTAAAGCAAATCCCTTCGATATGTATTCTTTCAGAATTTTTGTTGCCCATATTCTAAATTCTGTTGCTTTTTTTGAATTAACTCTATAACCAACAGATATAATTGCATCTAAATTATAAAAATCTGTATTATATTTTTTTCCATCAGATGCAGTATGTGCAAAAATTGCACATACTTGTTGTTTTACTAATTCATCTTGTTCAAATATATTTTTCAGATGTTTAGTTATAACTGTCCTGTCTATGTCAAAAATTTCAGACATTGTTTTTTGTGTTACCCATAAAGACTCATCTTTAAATATTGCATCTACAATTATCTCATCATTTTCATTTTTATATATTAAAAATTTATTAGTATCTAATTTGTTCATTTTAAGCATCTCCTCTCTAATAGCATTTTTATCAAAATATGTAAAATTTTATTTTAATAAAATCCAGTATTTATAAGGGTTTAAGGTAGAGTTTCCATATATCTGGGTTTCTCAGTTAATATTTGTTTATTTTGATTTTCTTCCTATGGCTTATTTTTTTCTATTAATTCTTTTTTAATAGATATTCTTTGCTATTTTATTTATCTCCTTTAATTTCATTTAATTTTTTCATAACTTCATCATAAACTAAATTACCATTATTTGAAGTACCACTACTTGTATATGGTGTAACGAAATCATTTATTTCAGATAAAACTAAATCAATATTTTCTTTATTTACTTTATCTTTTATAATTTTTAAACAAGTTTTTCTATAACCTCTTATTGCACATCCCGCTAATGATTTATAATATGATTTTTCTGGCAAATCTGATTTTAAATAAAATTTCATTGCAATTTCATCAGTTACAACTCTAGGATTAGATATTATTATTTTGTTACTTCTAAATACTCCATGTGGTGCTGATTCACTCGGACAATCTATTATTTCTGCATATGAAGGTACTTCTATATCATAAACCGTATCTCCTCTAATAAGCCATCTTAATATTTTTGTTTCGACACTAAAATTAAATCCCCCCATTTTTTTAGGATCTACTTCATTAGCATTCCAAACATCTGCAACATTAACTTTATCTAATTTATATTCTAAATTTTTGTTGGCACCAGAATTAGTACCAAACATTACTTTTAAATATTTCACTTCTTATCTCCTATCAATGTATGATTATTATAAATATTTTTTATTCCTATAATGTTTTTATAATTCATATCTATTTAATTATATCATATTAAATAAAAAATAAAGAGTATCTCTTTATTTAACTATTCTTATTTTACTTAAAGGATATATTACTATGTTAGTAGTTCCTAGTATGTTTTTATTTTTTACAGGACCAATAAATCTGCTATCTTTAGATACTTCTCTATTATCACCTAAAACAAAGTACTCATCTTTATCTATTTTAACAGCATCGAAATCATCAGTAATACCATGTGCATTTGAATCCTTTATAATCTTATCATTTATATAAATTTTATTATCTTTACACTCAATAATTTCTCCCGGCAACCCTATAACTCTCTTAATTAAATATTTATAAGATGTTTTTACCACTACTATATCATGTCTGTTTATACCATTTATTTTCTTATTCAGTTTATTTAACAGCATTATTTCATTACCATTAAGATGAGGCTGCATGGAACTTCCATTAACACTAACTGGAGTAATAATAAATATACGTATAACAACTACAACTATTATTACTATCAAATACGGTAATATATTTTCTTTAAATTTTTTCATAATATCACACCTAAAAAATTAAGGTAATCCTTAATTTCTTTCTTTAACCTTAAATTCTTTTTTCATTCCCTTTAAGATATTTCCAAGTTTAGCTCTTCTAACTTTACCTTTTTTAATAACTGTTATCTTATCAATAGTAGGTGCATTAACAGGGAATATTCTATCTACACCTATTCCGGCACTTTTCTTTCTTACTGTAAAAGTTTCAGAAGCTCCTCCACCTTTTTTTCCTGTAACTAAACCTTCAAAGGATTGAATTCTTTCTTTTTTCCCTTCCTTTACCCATACATCTACTTTAACTGTATCTCCAGTTCTAAATTCAGGAATATCATTTTTAATTTGTTTTTTACTTATTTTATCCACTAAATTCATAATACTTTACCTTTCCAAACTATATTTCTTTTCCAAAGCACGATAATTATAACATAATCATTTGGTAATATCAATAATTAATCGTTTTTTTATGTTTATTTTATCTTCCTCTACCAATATATTTTTCTTCTTCTAAATATTTACGTTTTTCTTTTATTTCTATCTGTTTTATTCTTAATTCACTTTCTAGATATCTAAGTTTATTTAAAAACATTTTTTCTTTTTCCAAACTTAAAAATTTTTGATACTTATTAAGAATAATACCTCTTGTTTTACTTATTTCATCTAATGCAATTAAGATACTACTTTCATCGTCACTATCTTCCTCATCTATAATTTTAAATATTAATGATGCTAATTTTTTAAATGTATTGTTAAATTTAAAAGTCAATACCTTATCTATCAGACTAGGATTTACTATAATTACTTTATTAATATTAAGATATTTTTCATTATGTTTTGGTGTAAATGAATAGCCATCAAAATCAAACTCCATATATGTTATAGAATTTGTAATCTTATCTTTTTTTAATAAGTAATTAGCCATAATATCACCCTACTTCAATAAATCTGGTCTTATTTTTTTTGTTCTGTCTATTCTAGATTTTTCTCTCCATTCTTTTATTTTCTTATGATCACCACTAAGTAGTACATCTGGAACAAGCATATTTCTATAATTACTTGGCTTTGTATATGTTTCATAATCTAAAAGATTATCATTAAAAGATTCACTTTCTTTACTATCCTCATTTATTACACCTTTTATTAACCTTGTAACTGAATCAACTACAACCATTGCTGGTATTTCTCCTCCAGTTAATATATAGTCTCCAATACTTATTTCGTAATCTGCAAGAGTTCTAATTCTTTCGTCAAATCCTTCATAATGACCACATATGATTATCAAATGTTTTTCTTTAGATAAATCTAAAGCAATATTTTGTTTATATACTTTTCCATCTGGTGTCATTAATATTATTTTTGAATCTTTTTTCTTTATATCATCAATACAATCAAATACAGGTTCACATCTAAGTACCATACCTACTCCTCCTCCATAAGGAGTATCATCTACCTGATTGTTTGATAATTTAGAATATTTTCTAAAATCTATTAAATTTACTTCTACACATTTCTTTTCTATTGCTCTTTTTATTATTGATTCATTTAAGAAACCTTTAAACATATCTGGAAATAATGTTAAAACATCTATTTTCATAATATCAATCCTTTAGTGTTTTCCACTATAATTTCTTTATTTTTAGTATCAACCTTTAATATATAATTACTATTAAGTGGTATATAGAAATCATTATCACCATTAATACTTAATAAAATATTGCTATTATTATACACGATATCTTTAACTTTTCCAATTAAAATATTATTTTCTAATACACCATAATCTATTAAATCTTCTATTAAGTATTCTTCTTCGTTTAATTTTAAATCTTCTCTTTTAAAGTATACTGATTTTTTAAGATATTTTAATACTTCATTTATATTATTTGTTCCTTCAAATACAACCATTTCAAAGTTTTTATGATGTCTGTATGAAGAAATAATTTTCTCTTCAAGTTCATTTCCTAAATATAATTTATTATCTGGAATAAACACTATATCTTTTCTTTCAAAAGAACTTAGTATTCTTAATTCTCCTTTTATACCATGAGTATCAACTATTTTTCCTATATAAACATAATCTTTCATATTTATCTTCCTAACTCATACAAAATTATTGCAGTAGCAACAGATACATTTAAACTTTCACATTTATTATTCATAGGAATATATAAATATTCATCACATAAATCAAGTAATTCCTCTTTTACTCCAGAACCTTCATTACCTATAATAATAGCAGTTTTTTCATTAAATTCAATACTCTTTAATTCTTTACCACCATCTACTTTAGTACCCAATATAGAATAACTATTACTTTTTAATTCTTTTATAAAACTAGTTAAATCTCTTTTAATAATATTTATATGAAATAACATACCTTCAGTAGCTCTTATAACCTTATCATTATATAAATCTACAGTATCACTTCCTAATACTACAGTATCAATATTAAAGGCTACAGAAGTTCTTATTATAGTACCTAAATTACCAGGATCCTGTAATGAATCTATTAGAAGTATTTTATTTCCATAATCTTTTTCTTTTAATTTATAACATATAGCCATAACATCAGGACTAGTAGTTAAATTAGATATTTTATCTAATATTCTTTTTGTTACATAATTAATTTGTATATTGTCAAAAAATAAATCTGACTCTTCTAGTATTATTACTTCTTTAACTAAATTAGATTTAATAGCTTCTTCTACTAAATGTAATCCTTCTAATTTAAATAAATCATATTCATCTCTATATTTTTTCTCATTTAGTTTATTCCAAAATTTAACATTTTCATTTTCTAAAGAAGATATTACTTCCATTGCAATCACCTACTTATATTTTAACATATATTATTAATCTTTTAACATTTTCCTTGCAGTTTTATAGTAAGGATAATATTTACTTACTTCATCCCAAAAAGATTTTGAATGATTAAAATGTTTAAAATGACATAATTCATGAATAATAACATAATCAATTAATGATACATCATATTCTATTAATTTACTGTTTAAAGTAACAGTATTACTCTTTCTATTACAAACACCCCATCTAGTCTTCATAGTTCTTATTTTTAAATTAAAATCAGGAATATCTTTAAACATATTAAGAATTCTATTAACTCTTTCATTAAATATTATTTTACATTGCTTTTTAGAAAATTTATCTAAAGTTTCTATGGAATTTGTAAACACATTATTTCCATTAAATATAACATCTTTATTATTGCCAATTACTATATTATATCTTTCTCCTAGGTAATAAAAATAATTATCTTTTTCTATCATACTTAATTCTTTTAAATACATTTTTTTTATATTACTTGAATTATTATTTATTAATCTATATATTTCATTATCACTAACATATTTGTTAACAGTAATATGTAAACATAAATCATCTTTAATTCTCATATAAAGATTTTTTATCTTCTTTCTTTCTATTAATACTTTTATCTCTAGATCATCTATTTTAATTATCATACTACCACCATCTATATTTTAACACAAAAAAAGTAGTCAAACTACTTTTTATCTGAAGCCTCCGCCTCCTCCACCACCGAAGGAACCTCCGCCTCCTCCACCAGAAGAGAATCCTCCTCCTCCAGAAGAATAACTTTCAGCTCTTGATCTAGCAGTATTTGCTGAAGAAACACCTATTGAATTAAAATTGTTAATAATTATTACATTATCATAATCAAGATCAGTAATAACATCAGGATATAATTTTTTAAACTGTTTGGCTACTTTATCAGCTATTCCAAATATTTGTGCAAACATTAAATATTCTTGCCATAATTTAACTTCAATTGCTTCTTTATCATTCATATTGGAAAATTCTATTAAGAATTTTTTTAATCCAGCTAACTGTTCAGCATCTTGAATTAAAGTTGATGTAGCATTATATTTAGTGGTTTTAAATATTTTACCAACTTTTTCTTCTGTGATTTTTCCCTGTTCAACTAATATATATCTTTCAGAATCCAAAACTTCATCAAACCAACTTAATATTTGTTTATAATTTTTATTACACCATTTTTTAAATTCATTTTCTTCTAAAGTACCATCTATACTTGCAGCAACCATCATGTCATAGATTTCCTTTTCATTATTATTAGAATTTTCATTAGGTCTATCTAGGAATACTATTGAAGTAGATATTTTATTAAATATTCCTCCTTCTTTTTTTTCAAATTTAATTCTGTCCTCTTTTAACCATTTTAATAAGACAGCACCTAAGAAATCAGTTTTTTTATTATTTAATCTATATGTATTTGCTAGTGAATTTGCATAAAATATATCTTTATTACATGGTATATCTCTAAATGCAGGAATATCTTTACTTAATTTATTATAAGTTTTTCCATTATAAATTTTTCCTTTTTCAGGTCGTTTTGCTAGCATAATAATTATAAAAACTATAGTTCCATAAGTTACAATTTTTGATAGTATTCCCATTATAATAGATAATACATTTGAACTTTTATTTTCTTTATATGCTGTAGATCCTTCTTTAGCCATATCTAAATAATATTCAAAATTATTATCTATAGAGGTAGATGTAGTAAATGTGTTACTTGGAAACTGAATTAGTATAGTCATATATTCATCTGAATTTAGTGCTCCATCAGAAGACATCTCTATATAACCATCATATACATAAGCCGTACCACCATAATTACCAAATCCCCATACGCCATAACTATCAGCATATCTAAAATCAGAATATATTTTGATATACATACTATCTGGTTTTGGATTAAAATCTTTATCTAATAAAGTCCAGTAAACCATTTGTGAATCTTTTAAACTTACTACAAAATTAGTAATAGTATATTTTAAAGTATAAGTATTATGTCCTATTTTAGTTATACCAAAGCATAATTCTACACCATTACTGACTTCATTTATACCACTTTTATATTGTTTATCAGAAAAAGAATCTGAAACATCCCAGTAATCTTTATTTTCAAAAGTAGTATCGTTCATTGATACACTAAAATTAGTGATTTCAGAATCACCTAGATTATAATAACCTTTATATCCTTCTGTACCATTATCTAAATAGGCATCCCATACTTCAGTTATATTAGCATTACCATTCTTATCTATATAAATATCCATATCTATACTATTAACAGAATTTTCTGCATACACTAATGAAATATTAAACAAAAAAACTAAAAAGAATAAAATTATTTTCTTCATATAATTAATCCCCTTTCAAAAAAAGACTTATTTATATTAATAAGTCTAAAATTTTACTTCTACGTTCTTTTTTTCTTCTGCAGTAGCTTCAAAGAAAGGTTCTGCTTTAAAGCCAAACATACCTGCTACAATATTTGATGGAAACACTTCAATTTTATTCTTATAGTTCATAACATTATCATTATAAAATTGTCTAGAATAAGCTATTTTGTCTTCAGTATCTTTTAAATCATTTTGTAGATTTAAGAAATTTTCATTTGCTTTTAATTCAGGATAACTTTCAGCTAATGCAAATAATTTAGATAAAGCTCCAGTTATTTCGCCACTAGCTTTCATTTCTTCTTCAGGTGTTTTAGCAGTTAAGAAAGTATTTCTAGCCTTAATTACTTCTTCTAAAGTTCCTGATTCATGTTTAGCATATCCTTTTACTGTTTCAACTAAATTAGGTATTAAGTCACTTCTTCTTTTTAATTGTACATCAATTTGTGCCCATTGATCTTTTACCTTATTTCTTAAAGACACTAATGAATTGTATGTTCCTGCTAAATATAAGCATAAAACCAAAACTATTCCCAATATTATGTATAAAACTGTCATAATTAATTCCTCCTTCTTTATTTTATTTAATTATACTACCATAATTATATTATTACAACAATATAAATTAAACTTGCATTAATTCTTCTTCTTTTTCTTTTAATTTCTCTTCCACTTTTTTATTATATTCATTTACTACATCTTGCACTTCTTCCATAAGAA
>CAYTXQ010000033.1:3172-8965 GCA_964441535.1 uncultured Muribaculaceae bacterium | reverse complement strand
GCAGGATTAAAATCAGGATTATTAATCCTAATATTATTTTTGCTAATGTATATCTGGTCTCTTTCTTCTTTTCTTCCATATAAAAACTCTTTCTACGTTATATGAATATTATACTAAATATTAAATATTAAGTAAATAAAAAAAGTGTATTTTTCATACACTAATTATTTTCATTTAATTTAGCTTGTGCTGCTGCAAGTCTTGCTAAAGGAACTCTAAATGGAGAGCAAGAAACATAGTTCAATCCTAATCTATGACAGAATTCTACACTACTTGGTTCACCACCATGTTCACCACATATTCCTAATTTAATATCAGGTCTAGTAGATTTTCCTTTTTCTACAGCAATTTTCATTAAAGATCCTACACCAATCTGATCAATTTTAGCAAATGGATCAGATTCAAATATTTGTTTTTTATAATAATCTTCTAAAAATTTACCTGCATCATCTCTTGAGAACCCATAAGTCATTTGAGTTAAATCATTTGTACCAAATGAGAAGAATTCTGCTTCTGTAGCTATTTCATCAGCTGTTAAAGCCGCTCTTGGAATTTCAATCATAGTACCAACATGATAATTTAAAGTAACTCCAGCTTCTTTAATAATCTCTTCTGCTGTTTCAACAACTATATTTTTTACATATTTTAACTCTTTGATATCTCCAATTAAAGGTATCATAATTTCAGGAGTAACATTTAATCCTTCTTTATTTACATTAATTGCTGCTTCAATAACAGCTCTAGTTTGCATTCTAGCTATTTCTGGATAAGATACAGCTAATCTACAACCTCTATGACCCATCATTGGATTGAATTCTTTTAATGATTCTACTCTATTTTTTAAATCTTCAAAAGTCATTCCTAAACTTTCTGCTAAAGGTTTAATTTCTTCATCAGTATGAGGTAAGAATTCATGTAATGGAGGATCTAAGTAACGAATAGTAACTCCATATCCTTCCATAGCTCTAAATAATCCTTCAAAATCTGTTCTTTGATATGGTAATATTTTTTCTAGAGCTTCTTCTCTTGCTTCAACTGTTTCAGCAGTAATCATTCTTCTAAAGTTAAATATTCTTTCTTCTTCAAAGAACATATGCTCTGTTCTACATAATCCTATACCTTCTGCACCAAATTTACGTGCTTGAATAGCATCTTTTGGAGTATCAGCATTAGTTCTTACTTTTAAAGTTCTAATTTCATCAGCCCAACCCATAAATGTTTCAAAATTTCCACTTATTTCAGGTTCAACAGTTTTAACTCTTACACCATATACATTTCCAGTTGAGCCATCTAGACTCATCCAATCTTCTTCTTTAAATACTTTTCCATCTTTTGTAGTTAGAGTCTTATTTTCTTCATCTATTTTTAATTCTCCACAACCAGATACACAACAAGTTCCCATTCCACGAGCAACTACTGCTGCATGAGAAGTCATACCTCCACGAACAGTTAATATACCATGGGCTAAATTCATTCCTTCAATATCTTCAGGAGAAGTTTCTAATCTTACTAATAAAATATCTTTTTCACCAGCTTTGGATGCATTAACAACATCTTCTGCAGTAAAATACATCTTTCCTGTTGCTGCTCCAGGTGAAGCAGCTAAACCGCTAGCAATTACTTCTGCCGCTTTTAAATCAGCAGTATCAAAATTAGGATGTAATAATTGATCTAGTTGCTTTGGTTCAACTTTCATTAATGCTTCTTCTTTAGTTAATCTTCCTTCACTAACTAAATCTACAGCAATTTGTAATGCTGCTGCTGCTGTTCTTTTACCATTTCTAGTTTGAAGCATGAATAACTTACCATTTTCAATAGTAAATTCCATATCCTGCAGATCTTTATAATGATCTTCCAATATTCCACATATACGAACAAATTCATTATAACAATCTGGCATTATCTCTTTTAATGTATCTATAGTTTGAGGTGTACGTATTCCTGCAACAACATCTTCTCCTTGTGCATTCATTAAGTATTCACCATATAACTGTTTTTCTCCAGTAGCAGGATTTCTTGTAAATGCTACACCTGTTCCACAGTCATCTCCTCTATTACCATAAACCATTTCCTGAACATTAACAGCAGTTCCCCAAGAACTTGGAATATCATTTAATCTTCTGTAAGTATTAGCACGATCATTATTCCAACTTCTAAATACCGCTTTAATAGCTTCTAACATCTGTTCTTTAGGATCTTGTGGGAAATCTACACCTGAATGTTTTTTATATTCTTCTTTGTAAATATTAACTACTTCTTTTAAGTCATCTGCACTTAATTCAGTGTCAAATTCTACACCTTTTTCTTCTTTAATTTTATCAAACAATCTTTCAAATGAAGATTTAGGAAATCCCATAACAACATCTGAAAACATTTGAATGAATCTTCTATAACTGTCATACACAAATCTAGGATTATTAGTTATTTCTGCAAACGAAATAGCCACTTCATCATTGATACCTAAATTTAATACAGTATCCATCATTCCAGGCATTGAAGCTCTGGCTCCACTTCTTACTGAAACTAATAAAGGATTTTTTGCATCTCCCATAGTCTTTCCAGTAATATTCTCTAATTCTTTTAATTTACCAAGTATTTCTTCTATAATAGAGTCTTCTATCTTTTCTCCATCTTCATAATACTTAGTACAAGCTTCGGTAGTAATAGTAAATCCTCTTGGAACAGGTAAACCAATATTAGTCATTTCTGCTAAATTAGCACCTTTTCCTCCAAGTAAATTACGCATTTCTTTATTACCTTCGCTAAATAAATATACATATTTTGGCATTAATTTTCCTCCTCTTTTTTTTACACCATGAAAGTATTATAACAAAATAAAAAAACCATTACAATTTATTAAGTGGTTTTTTACAATATTTTACGTTATTTTTCGCTTTTTCTTGGATGAGACTTCAAATATACTTCTCTTAACCTTTCATTACTCACATGAGTATATATTGATGTCGTACTAAGACTTACATGTCCTAAAAGTTCCTGTACTGTTTTTAAATCTGCTCCCTCATTTAATAAATGAGTAGCAAAAGTATGTCTTAAAGTATGTGGAGAAACGTTAGATTTAATACTTGTTAATTTAATAACTCTTTTTACTATATCTCTTACTCCTCTATCTGTTAGTTTACCTCCTATATGATTTATTAATAGATAATCACTAGTTTTATTCCTAAGTAGCTTTGGTCTAGATTCATTTAAATACAGATTTAAGGCATCTAAAGCATACTCTCCATAAAAACATATTCTTTCTTTATTACCTTTTCCTAATACTTTAATAGTCATTTCTGATTTATTAATATCCTCTAACTTAATATTAACTAGTTCACTAACTCTTACTCCAGTAGCATATAATAATTCAAATATCAGTTTATTTCTTATATCTAGAATATCTGAAATGTTAAAACTATTAAATAATTCCTCTAATTCATTATAATAAATAAATGTAGGTAATTTTTTTTCTTTCTTAGGACTTTTTATTAAAAGAAATACATTACTTTTTATATAATTTCTTTCTTTTAAAAAATTATAAAACGTTCTTAATGAACTGATATGCCTGCTGATTGAAGAATTTTTCATCTTTAATATATCTAAATAAACAAGGTATTTTCTTATTATGTCTTTATCAACATTTAAAAAGTTAATATTTTTATCTTTCAAATAATTATTAAAAGATAAAATATCTTTATCATAATTTGTAACAGTAAATGAAGAATAATTTCTTTCATTAATTAAATAATTATTAAATTCATTAATTATTTTATCCATAATAAATACCTTCTATTTATATTTTAACATAAAAAAGCATATTAAATATGTTTTTCCTGTTCTGAATTATCATCATATTTCTTTGCCCAAGGGTCTGATTCAAATTCATCATCTATACTTTCGTATCTTCTATTTATTTCATCATAAAATTCACGTTGTTCTTTTTCATTACTTCTTTTAATTCTTGCTTCTTCATTTCTTATTAATTTTTTATGTTCTTTTCCTACGATTCTTGTTTTTTCCATTAATATTTGTATTTTTTCTTCCATAGGATTATTTTTTTTATAAAAAGAATTATAAAATTCATTGATAATATTTGCAAAATAAGCAGTATTAAACAATTTATCTTCTAACTTCAAATATTTTCCATTAAGGATTTCATTAATACTATTTAAAAACTTATCTTTATTTTCTTTTTGAAAATTATTAGAATTTAAACTTATAACTAAATACTTAAATGCATAATTTTCAGCAAACATAATATTTGCTATTAAAGGATTACTTAAATATTTTATAAATAAAGGTGTTAGATTTTGATCTTCTAAAATTGATTTAAAGAAAAACATTATTGCTTCTGAATCAAAAAAATCACCAATTCCTCTAGAAATCGTTTTAGTAAAAATTTCTTTTTCAGAACCATTTATGCGATATGATTTACGAAACACTGGAGTATATCCATATTTACCTAATTTTGTTTTAGAATCTTTTTTAAAATCTCCGTTACATTTAGATAAAATAAGTTTTAAATGTCTAGTTAATTCATTATTATCTTCAAAAATAAATGAATAAGTAAAAATACTATGTTTTTTTCCTTTTTCTAATAATTCACTTATAATATCTTCAGGTATTTCAAAAAATCTATGAGTTACTTTATTGGAAAGCCCTATATCATAAGATATCACTTTAATTTGTTCTTTTTCTATTTCTAGTTCTTTTCCTAATTTAAAAGGATATTCCTGAAACAATACCACTTCTTTACTATTTTCCTCAACAACAGTATTTTCTAGTATAGTTACTGGATTATTAAAATCTAATTCGTAAAATTCTTTTTCTGACAACAATTTTTTTATTACAAGATCATTAATAAATGGTATCGGAGATATAAACCTTACAGTATAATCATTAATTTCTTCGATAGAATCACATGGAACATTTAAAAAATCAAAACTTATAAAAATTTTTTGACCATCTTTTTTATTAAATTTCAAAAAATATTTTTTCATAAAACCACCTATAAATACTTATTGCTGTTTTTTGTTTTCTTGTTCTTCAATATATTTTAAAATAGTATTCTGATTTTTAATTAAAGTCTCTATTTTTTTATGTATATCTTCTAATATTAATTCACTTTTTATATCAACTCTATAATCATTTTGATTTCTTATACTATCTTTTTTCGCTTGTCTATTTTGGCTCATCATTATTACAGGAGCTTGAAGTGCTGCTATACACGATAATATTAAATTAAGTAAAATAAACGGAAATGGATCAACTGCGCTAGATAAAGCTATACCATTAAGAATAATCCATACAATTAAAAATCCTGAAAAACAGATTATAAAAGTCCAACTTCCAGCAATTTCTGAAAACTTATCAGCAATCTTATCTCCAAAAGTTAATTCATCTTTATTTTGAGAGTTAACGTCAACTGTTATAGGATTATCAATTAATATATCAATCAGTTCGGCTTCATCATTTTCATGTAAATCTTGTTTTAAAAGCATCTTAACTAATTCTGCTTTGCTTTTCTTTTCTTCCATACTTTTACCACCATAACAATTATAACATAAAATAAAAAATTTATCTTAATTATATAATTAATAAATAAACATTAAATTTCCAATATCTATGATACTTTTTTAATTATTATGTTTATTATTTCTATTAAAGTTTTAATATTCATGACAACTGCTATTTTCATGAATCTTAAAAATTCATAAATTATAATAGAAAAGGAGGATAATATATTAATATATGAATTTTTACGAAAAAACATTACAAGAAAATAGTAATAGA
>CAYTXQ010000033.1:0-3072 GCA_964441535.1 uncultured Muribaculaceae bacterium | reverse complement strand
GGACCTGTTGGACCTGGTGGAGATGTTGGACCTACCGGACCACAAGGTATTCAGGGTATTCAAGGAGTACCAGGAACAATAGGACCGACTGGACCTCAAGGTGTTCAAGGTATTCAAGGTATTCAGGGACCAACTGGACCGACTGGACCTGCTGGAGGACTTTCAGCCTATGGAGGATTATATAATAATACTTCTCAGATACTTACTTTATTAGTAGGAATACCACAGCAAATAACATTTAATAATTCAATGCCTACATTAAATACTACTGCTTCTTCAAACCAAATTACTATCACAACTACTGGTACATACGAAATTAATTATAATATGATAGGTACTGCTTCTTTGGCAGTTGGAATTACTATGGCTATTAGAAGAAATGGTACAAACATAGCTTCAGCAACTAGTAATAGACTATTATCTGTTGGTGTTCAGTCAATTTACTCTGGAAGTGTCATTGTAAATCTAACAGCAGGTGATGTTATAGACATGGCTGTATCAGCTCTATTAGCTGCTACTCTTACTCTATCAAATGAAACAAATGCCACATTATCTGTTAAAAGAATTTCTTAAGTAATTTTTAAAGATCTCAAATTGAGATCTTTATTTTTTTATATTTTTTTTAATTATATTTTTATTTTTCTTTAATCTTTTATCATCTGGATTTAGTTTTACCGCTTGTTTAATATATTCATAGGCTTCTTCATATTTTTTTAAATTAAAAGCACATACACTTAAAACATCATAAATTGTACTGTCCCAGCAAAAATTTTCGTTAATATAAATTTTACTTCGTTCTTCAATCTTTAAAGCTTCTTTAAGTACAAAATAAGCTCTGTTATAATTTCCATTAAAATATTCTAATAATGAAAGTTCTACATAGCCCTCTCTACCTTCTGGATATTCCATAATAGATCTTTCAAACCACATCATAGCTTCCTCTGTATAACCAAGTTCATTATAACAACGCCCCATAAATCTCATAGAGGCACATCTTTCAGGTTTCCATACAGCTTTAGGTAATTTTAAATGTTTATGAAATGTATTTATAGCTTCAAACCATTTCTGATTAAACATGTATTCTCTTCCTAAGTAATGCATATTTCTATCATCTTCAGGATCTTCTTCAACAGATAATTCTAATAATGAAAGATATTGAGAACGAGGTTTTGTATTATCTGGATAATGATTAACTGTAATTTCATTAGTAACTTTTTTTATTTCAGGTCCTTCTTTTGTAAACTTTAATACTTCATGAACTGGATGATACCACAAATAATTATGTCTATCATGTATTTTTTCAATATAGAAATTAACAGCTGGTTTTCCATACTTATCAAATGACCAGTTATAATTATAAGATAAACAATTTGTTTCTGGATCCCAAATCTCTTCTAACTTTTCACGCCACCCTGGTTCAATAACTTCATCTAAATCAGTACATACACATATATCACAGTCATCTGGAACTAACTCTAAAGATCTATTTCTGGCTTTATCAAAGCGCCACGGATTAAATACTTCTATTGTAACTTTAGCTCCTAAATCTTTTAATTTTTTAACAGTATCATCGGTTGATCCAGTATCTAAAACAAATACCTCATCTGCTTCTTTAACACTATCCATCCATCTTTCAACAAACTGACTTTCATTTTTACAAATAGCATAAACACATACTTTATATTTTTTCATCAATCATCTTCCTTCTATATAAAATATGCACTTTGTACAATATTGTTAAAAAGAAAAAAAGAAATCCATTAGATTTCCTTTCCACAATTCATACATTTATTTTTATCATTTTTTTCTACTATAACTCCTCCACAATCAGAACATTTATTAATCGTTGGTTTATCCCAAGATGCAAAATCGCATTTAGGATAATTAGAGCATCCATAGAAATCTTTTCCTTTTCTAGTTTTCTTTAAAATTATATTTCCATCACATTTAGGACAAGGAATAATAACTTCTTTTTTCTTTTCTTCTTTTTTTATGTATTTACAATTTGGATAATTAGAGCAAGCAGTGAATTCACCATATTTACCTTTCCTAATTATTAAAGCACTGCCACATTCTGGACATAATTCTCCTGTTTCTACTGGTGGCTTTTTTTCCATTTTTTCAAATGCATTTTTTAATGTTGGTTCAAATATATTATAAAAATCTCTCAATACTTCAGTAGATTCATATTTAGCATCTGCTATTTCATCCAGTTCATTTTCCATTTTTGCTGTGTATTCCACATTAATTATTGAATTAAAATGTTCCTGTAATTTATCAGTTATTTCTGTACCAGTTTCAGTAGGAAAGAATTTCTTTTCTTTAACTATTACATAATCTCTTTCTTTTAATATTTCCATTGTTTTAGCATAAGTAGAAGGCCTTCCTATTCCTAAACTTTCCATTTCTTTAATTAAAGTAGCTTCAGTATATCTTGGTAATGGTTTAGTGTAATGTTGTTCCTTTAATATATCATCACTTATTATCAATTTTGATTTATATGTAGATAAATCTGGTAATACTACATCTTCACTATCTTCATATTTACTATATACTTTTAAATATCCATCAAAAGTTAAAACACTTCCAGTAGCTTTAAAAGTATATCCGTTATTTTCTAATATTATAGTTGTAGCATTAGTTTTAGCATCAGCCATAAGAGAAGATAAAGCTCTATAATAAATTAAACTATAAAGTTTATATTCATCATTAGTTAAATATTCTTTAATAGAATCTGGGGTTTTATTAATATCTGTAGGTCTTATACCTTCGTGAGCATCTTGACTATTCTCATCCTTTTTTATTTTTTTTACATATCCTACATAATTCTTACCATAATTTGATTCTATATATTTAAATGTATCATTTATAAATACATCAGATAAACGTACAGAGTCTGTTCTCATATAAGTAATTAAACCTATAGATTCTTTTCCTATTTCAGTTCCTTCATATAATTTCTGAGCAATCTTCATAGTTTTAGAAGATCCAAAGTTTAATTTATTGGATGCTGTTTGTTGAAGTGTTGAAGTTTTAAAAGGATATTTGCTTTCTTTCTTCTTTTCTTTTGTT
>CAYTXQ010000032.1:0-9489 GCA_964441535.1 uncultured Muribaculaceae bacterium | reverse complement strand
TATCGCTTAATATATACATTAAAGGCTGACTAAATTGTTCATAATTGTGCTCTAATGACCATGATTCATACATTATTTTGTTTTTAATTCTTCCTGCTTTTTTTATTGCAGATACCATTTTTCTTTCTATACATATAGTTAGAAATGTCGGTAAAGATGCTTCTTTATTTTCATCATAATGGTTTATGCCATCAATTAATCCTATAAAAGCTTCCTGGTATAAATCACTGGATTCTATACCAAGTATTTTGGAAATAGTTTTATATTTTCTTATTAGAATATCAATTATATATTTATATTTTTCTACAAGTATATCCTTTGCTTCTTCATTGTTTTCTCTTATTAAGAAAACAAGTTCGTTATCAGGATAATCTTTAACTTCCATTTTTACCTCCTGTTTATTAAATCAAATATCAGTATACTTAATGCTACTGATGCATTTAGACTATTTATTTTTCCATACATGGGAATGGATACTATTTCATCACAATTTTCTTTCACCAGTTTACTAATACCATTTCCTTCATTACCTACTATTAAACATACTTTTTCAGGATAATCTATATCAGTATAATTAATTCCTTCCATATCTGCTCCATATATAAAGAAGCCTTTATCTTTTAATTTATTTATAGCATCAATTAAATTATTTACCATACATATTTTTACATGTTCTAAGGCACCACTACTTGTTTTCATTACTGTACCGTTAACAGTAACGCCTCTATTTTTAGGTATAATGATACCTTTAATTCCTGCCGCTTCACAACTTCTAATAATGGCACCAAAATTATGAGGATCTTCTAAATGATCTAATATAACAATATTATTCATATCATATAAATCTTTTAATTCATAATAGTCATAATCATTTATTTCTATTATTATTCCTTGATGATTTCCCTCAACTAATTTATCCATTCTAAAATTATCTAATACTTCAAAACTAATTTTATTATCTTTAATAATTTTATATATATCATTATCTTTAAATGTTTTACTTAAATAAACTTTTCTTATTTTGTTTATATTATCAGTTAATTCTTTAAAAACATTCTTTCCAAATACTATCATTTATCCTCCAATATTAAATCCATCAATTCATTTATTCTATCATAATTATTATTTAAGTAAAGTTGTCCAAATAAACATTCTAATCCTGTTGCTATTCTGTAAGTAACTATATCCGAACTTTTACCTCTTCCACCTTTTGTGTTTCTTCCTCTTCTTACTATATCCAGTTCTTCTTTTGATAACACTTCTTTAGTAATTAAATGTTCTAAATGTCTTCTTTGACTAGTTGCACTTACATATTTTAAACTTTCTTTTTGTATTTCATTAACTTTTCCCATAGATAATAATCTTTTTCTTACTTCTAACTCATATACACTATCACCTAGATACGCTAATACAATCATATTCGGCATATATATCACCAAAAAAATATTAACATACTTTTTAACATTTTAAAAGACTAACATTATTTGTTAGCCTTTATACAGACTTCTATATATATTAGTGGCAGCAATAGCTCCTTCACTTACTGCAGTAACAATCTGATAAACATCTTTATCAATTATATCGCCGGCAGCATAAATTCCTTTTGCCTTAGTTTCATATTTATCATTCACTTTTATATAATTCATGGCATTTATAATATCCAAATCTTTTACAAAATCAGTCTTAGGTTCATAGCCTATATATACAAATAAACCTTCTACTTCTAATATTTCATTATTATCTAATTTAATACCTGATAAATAGCCATCTTTTTCTTCCAAAGAAACTATTTTTCTATTTAATAGTACTTTAATATTCTTTCTTTCAGCAATGTCATCTTCTAAAATATCATCTGCCACTAAAAAATCTCCTCTATTTATTACTATTACTTCTTTAACTATTTTACTTAAGTATAAAGCCTCTGTTAAAGCACTATTTCCTCCTCCAATTATTGCTACTTTTTTTCCTTTAAATAAAGGAGCATCACATAAAGCACAGTAACTAATACCTTTACCTCTTAATTTATCTTCGTTAGGTAGTTTTAACTTTCTGCTTTCTCTACCAGTAGCAATTAATACAGTCTTAGTTTTATATTTATGTTTTTTAGTTTTAATTACTTTTATATCTTTAGAAGTTATACTTACTACTTCCTCCATTTTATATTCTATATCTAGTGATATTAACTGTTCGAACATCTTCTTAGATAAATCAAAGCCTGAAATAGAAGAAAGTCCAGGATAATTTTCTATTTTATTTGTGATATTCATTAATCCTCCTGGCATATTTTTTTCAAGAACTAGCACATTTAATCCACTACGTTTAGCATATATAGCAGCACTTATTCCAGCAGGTCCCATTCCTATAATAATTAAATCATAAATCATATAAACACCTAATATTTGATTTCTCCCTGTAATGTTTCATTATAAAGATCTTCAAACTTTCCTTTCCTACTAAATATTATAAATGTTATTAATCCGGTTAAAAACATTAATATAGATACTATTTGAGCTATTTTAAATCCATAAAACATTAATGAATCAGTTCTACTTATCTCTATAAAAAATCTTCCAAAGCCATACCACATTAAATAAAATGATGTTAACTGTCCTATTTTAAGATATTTATATTTTCTTAAAAACAATAATATAATGAATCCTATAAAACACCATATAGATTCATAAAAGAAAGTGGGTAAATAATATACTCCATCTATGTGCATACCTTTAATTATAAACTCTGGAGTCTTTAATTTTATTAAAGTTCCTAAAGTAGTAGCAGCTCCGTGTGCCTCACTGTTAAAGAAATTACCCCATCTTCCTATAGCCTGACCTATTATAGTAGATACTGCAAAAACATCTAAAGTTCTAAGAGTATTCATATTATATTTTTTTGTATATAGCAAAATAGTTATTATTCCTGCAATTAAAGCCCCATGAATAGCAAGTCCACCTTTCCAGATTTGTATTATTTCTACTGGATTGGCACTATAATATTCATAGTTGAATGCTGCATAGTATAATCTTGCTCCTATAAAAGCCGCTATTACTGTCCAAAACATAAGGTTTTCTAAATAATCTACTCTTATATTTAATCTTTTTGCCTCAAGAACCATAATAATATACCCTAATACTATTGCAGTTAATAATATAACAGCGTACCATCTAATTTCAAAATTACCGACTGTAAAAAGGATTGGACTCATCTTAAACGTTCCTCCTCTACTGGTAAAACTATAATTCTATAAAATAACATATTCATAAATGATATAAATAAAGCAACAAAGAAAGGTATTATCCATCCTGCAACAATAAAATTATTACCTAAAATCAATGAAGTTATCTTAAGAATAAATACATTTATAAAAGGATAAAATAAACCAAAAGTAACAAATATCATAGGTAGTGATAAATATACAAGTAACGGTTTAATAGTCATATTTAATAAAGAAATTATTATGGCCCCTAGAAAAGCATAACTAATAGAGGTTATTTCAAAACTTTCAAATAAAGATGAGGCTAGCATTAAAACTAGAGTATTACATACCAAGTTTAATATAAGTTCTACAACTACATTTTTTGATTCTCTTTTTTTATTTTTTATTACTTTGTATCTTGTTTTTTTCATATTATCACCTACTTTCATATTATACTCTATATTAAATATATTTTCTATATTAAAGAATTTTTCTTAAAAATTCACCTGTAAATGAATTTTTGTTTTTAGTAATTTCTTCTGGAGTTCCAACGGCTACTATATAACCACCTTCATCTCCACCACTAGGGCCTAAATCTATTATATGATCTGCAACTTTAATAATATCTAAATTATGTTCAATAACTACTACAGTATCACCATTATCCACAATTCTATTAAGAATGCTAATTAGTTTTTTTACATCTTCAGAATGTAATCCAGTTGTAGGTTCATCTAAAATGAATAAACTTTTACCTGTAGGCTTCTTCTGAAGTTCTTTAGCAAGTTTTACTCTTCCTGCTTCTCCTCCACTAAGAGTCACTGCATTCTGACCTAATTCTATATAACTAATACCAACATCCACCATTGTATCTAATTTCTGTTTTATCTTAGGTACATTTTCAAATAATTCTACAGCTTCCTCAACTCTTAAATTTAATATATCTGATATGCTGTGATTTTTATATTTTACTTCTAATGTCTCTTTATTATATCTTTTTCCATTACATACATCACATGTTACATATACATCGGGTAAGAAATGCATTTCTATTTTTTTTACTCCATCACCATAACATGCTTCGCATCTTCCGCCTTTTACGTTAAATGAAAATCTACTCTTATTATACCCTCTTATTTTTGATTCTTTCATATTAACAAATAAATCTCTTATATCATCAAATACACCTACATATGTTGCAGGATTACTTCTAGGAGTTCTACCTATAGGATCTTGAGTAATCATAACGACTTTGTCAATGTTATCAATACCTATTATGTCATCGCATTTTCCAGGTATTTCCTTTGTTCTATAAAGATTATTTAAAACTTTTTTATAGAGAATTTCATTTATTAAAGAACTTTTTCCACTACCACTTACTCCAGTAACACAAATAAATTTACCTAGAGGAAAAGTCACATCTATATTTTTTAAATTATTTTCCTGAGCCTTTATTATTTTTATATATTCTCCATTACCATTTCTTCTAGATTCTGGAACTTCTATCTTTAACTTACCAGATAAATATTTACCTGTAATACTATTTTCATTTTTCATTACTTCTTCTGGAGTACCAGTTGCAACTACATATCCACCATTCTTACCTGCCACTGGTCCTATGTCAATCAAATAGTCACTAGCAAGCATTGTTTCAATATCATGCTCTACTACTATTAAAGTGTTTCCTAAATCTCTCATTTCTTTTAATGCTCCAATTAATTTTTCATTATCTTTTTGATGTAATCCTATACTTGGTTCATCTAAAACATATAAAACTCCTGATAATTTAGAACCTATCTGAGTGGCAAGTCTTATTCTTTGACTTTCTCCCCCACTTAAAGTACCCGCTTCTCTATTTAAAGTTAAATATCCTAAGCCAACATTTTCTAAGAACTGCAATCTATTAATTATTTCTTTTGTCACTAAATTTGAAATATTTTTTTCTTCTTCATTTAATTTTAATTTAGAGATAAATTCTTTTATTTTATATATACTTAAAGTTGTCACTTCATAAATATTTTTATTATTTACGTATACAGAAAGAGCGACATCATTTAATCTGGTACCTTTACATGTAGGACATTCAGTTTCCACCATAAAACCTTCTATCCATTCTCTTATCCATCCACTAGTGGTTTCTAAGTATCTTCTTTCCAAATTACTAGCAAATCCTTCAAATCTTTCATTAGCAACTCTTGTATTTCCATTTTTTGCTACATATTTAAATTGTAATATTTCATCTGTTCCATATAATAATATATTCCTGTTTTCTTCTGTCAATTCTTTATAAGGTTTATCCATATCAATGTTATAGTGTTTACAAATTGTTTCTAACATTGTTTTATAAATGGTTTGATCTTGACTACTAAAAGGCGCTATTGCTCCTTTATTTATACTTTTCTCCTTATTAGGAACTATTAAATCTTCACTTATTTTTAATTTCATTCCTAAACCGTGACAGTCTTCACATGCTCCGTATGGAGAATTAAAAGAAAACATTCTAGGTTCTAATTCTGGTACTGAAAAATTACAGTGAACACATGCATAATTTTCACTCATTAGAATTTCTTCTTTACCAACTATATTAATTAAAACCTTACCATGTGCTAATTTAGTAGAAGTTTCTATTGCTTCAAATAATCTGCTTCTATCATCTTCTGATAATATTATTCTATCTATAATAACCTCAATATTAGATTTTTTAGTTTTTGAAAGTTCTATATCTTCACTTAAATCTCTAACTTCTCCATTTACTCTTACTCTTGCATAACCTTCTTTACTTAAATCTTCAAATAAATCTTTAAATGTACCTTTTTCTCCTCTAACTACTGGTGCTAATATTTCTATTTTGGTACCTATTTTGTAATCTAATATTTTATTAGTCATTTCTTCTATACTTTGACTTTTAATAGGAACTTTATGAACTTTACAGTAAGGTATTCCTATTCTAGAATATAGAAGTCTAAGATAATCATATATTTCAGTAACTGTACCAACTGTACTACGTGGATTTTTGTTTGTAGTTTTTTGGTCAATAGAAATACTAGGGCTCAAACCTTCTATAGAGTCCACATCTGGTTTCTCTGAATTTCCTAAAAACTGTCTAGCATAAGTACTTAAACTTTCTACATATCTTCTCTGACCTTCAGCATATATAGTATCAAAAGCTAAAGAACTTTTTCCACTACCACTTACTCCTGTCATAACTACAAGTTTATTTTTAGGTATTTCAATATCTATATTTTTTAGATTATTTTCTCTTGCACCTTTTATTATAATTTTATCCATATATATTCCTCATTTATTAAGTATTTTACCACAAAATATAGTTTTAAATACCTTTTCTTTTCTGAAAATCTCCTACTATCTTCAATAATAGTTTATATGGAATAAATCTTTGAAAGAATAATCCTAATTTTATATTTATTCCAGGTACTATTATCATCTTATTTTTTAAAGTTTTATCTATAGCATATTTAGCTACATATTCACTACTTAATCCTTTAATGGTAAATTTACCTTTGGCTACTTTATTAAATTCTGTATTAACAGGACCAGGACATAAGGCTGATATGTGAACATTACTTTTTTGTAATTTTAATTCATGATATATAGCCATGGTTAGTTTCAACACATAATTTTTAGTTGCATAATAGGTGCTTAAACCAGGACCCGCTAAGAAACCCGCACTACTTGCAACATTCAATATATTACCATAATCTCTTTTAGTAAAATCTATTAAGAATAACTTAGTTAATATGTGAAGACTTTTAATATTAACATCTATCATTTCTAATTCCTTATCCAAATCTGTTTTATTAAACATTCCAAATAAACCAAAACCAGCATTATTTATTAATAAATCAATGTTTTTGTTCTTTACCTTTTCATATAATTTGTATACTTCTTTTTCTTTACTAAGATCACAAATTATTATTTCTGTATTTGTATTAAGTTCTCTAGATAATTTTTCTAATAATTCGCTTCTTCTAGCCACCAATATTAGTTCATATCCTTTTTTACTAAGATATTTTGCCATATCTTTTCCTATTCCGGATGATGCTCCGGTTATTAATGCTTTCATAATTTCCTCACTCACTTTTTAATTCAAATAATATGTCTCTTAATTCCATAGCTCTTTCAAAATCTAAAGATTCTGCTGCATTTTTCATTTCTTCTTCTATAGTATCAATCATTTTTTCTTTTTCTTTTCTAGACATTTTTTCTGGTACTTTTTCTTCATCTATTTTATTAGAAATTACATTACTAATTTCTTTAACAATAGTTTTAGGAATAATACCATGTTCTTTATTATAATTTTCTTGAATTGTTCTTCTTCTATAAGTTTCATTTATTGCTACTTGCATTGATTCGCTTATAGTATCAGCGTACATTATTACATGACCGTTTTCATTTCTTGAACATCTTCCTATAGTTTGTATTAAACTTCTTTCACTTCTTAGGAAGCCTTGTTTATCAGCATCCAGTATACAAATTAAACTTACTTCAGGAATATCTATACCTTCTCTTAATAAATTTATACCAACTACAACATCATATTTACCTAATCTTAAATCTCTAATTATTCTTAATCTTTCCATTGTTTTTATTTCATTATGTAAATATGCTACTTTAATATTCATTTCTTTTAAGTAATTACTTAATTCTTCAGACATTCTTATAGTAAGAGTTGTAATTAATACTCTTTCATTTTTTTCTATTCTGTTATTTATTTCTCCTATAATATCATCTATCTGACCTTCTTTTAGTTTAACCTCTATAGTAGGGTCGATTAACCCAGTAGGTCTGATTATCTGTTCAACTGCATTATTATTAACTTTTGATAGTTCATAATCTCCAGGAGTAGCTGAAACATATATTACCTGATTAATTTTATCATTAAATTCATCAAATTTTAAAGGTCTATTGTCTAAAGCACTGGGAAGTCTAAAACCATAATCTACTAAAGTTTGTTTTCTTGCTCTATCTCCATTATACATTCCTCTAACTTGGGGAAGAGTAACATGAGATTCATCTACAACTAATAAATAATCATCAGGAAAAAAATCCATTAATGTAGTAGGAGTTTCTCCTTCTTCTCTTAAAGATAAATGTCTAGAATAATTCTCAATTCCGGAACAAAAACCTGTTTCTTTTAACATATCTAAATCATATTTTGTTCTTTCTCTTAATCTTTGTTCTTCTATTAATTTTCCCTGTTCTTTAAATTCTTCAAGTCTTACTTTCAATTCATTTTCTATTCTAATTATTGCTTCTTTTATTTTTTCTTCACTTGTTACAAAGTGACTTGCAGGAAATATAGTTACACTTTTCTTATTATCTTTAATTGCTCCAGTTAAAGGATCAAAAGTTAATATTTTTTCCACTTCATTTCCAAAAAGTTGTATTCTAATACCTTCTTTTCTTTCCTGAACAGGAACGATATCAATAGTATCTCCCTTACTTCTAAAAGTTCCTCTATGAAAATCCAATTCAGTTCTTTCATAAGTCATATCTATTAATTTATTCAATATATCATTTCTATTTAAAGAGTCCCCTACATTAATTACTAACATCATTTTTCTGTATTCTTCTACTTCTCCTATACCATAAATACATGATACTGAAGAGACTACTATTGTATCTCTTCTATTTAACAGTGCACTTGTAGCAGAATGCCTTAATTCATCTATTTCATCATTGATAGAAGAATCTTTTTCTATATATGTATCACTTGAAGGAACATATGCTTCTGGTTGATAATAATCATAATATGAAACAAAGTATTCAACTCTATTATCAGGAAATAATTCTTTTAATTCATTATATAATTGACCTGCCAAAGTTTTATTGTGAGCTAAAACTAAAGTGGGTTTTTGTACTTCATTAATTATATTGGCTATAGTAAAAGTTTTACCTGTACCAGTAGCTCCTAATAAAACTTGTTCTTTTTTACTTTCCTTTAAACCTTCAACTAATTTTTCAATAGCTTTGGGTTGATCGCCAGAAGGTTTAAATTTACTTACCAATCTAAACATATTAATTCCTCCTCTCATAAAGTATTAACTTGCTATTCTGTTTCCTCTTCTATCCAATTTAAATACTTAATATGACCATCTTTTATATCAAAGCATATTATTTGTGGTATCTCATAACTGTGCATTTTTAAAATAGTTTTTTCTATTTCTTTATATAAACTTTTAAATATATTTTTATTGTACCATATTAAAAACTTTTTATGTTATTAATATAAAAAAAAGAGCGTTAAGCTCTAATCTCTACTGTTGAATATA
>CAYTXQ010000031.1:1591-9493 GCA_964441535.1 uncultured Muribaculaceae bacterium | reverse complement strand
GCATGTCTTAGGCATGCCGCCAGCGTTCATCCTGAGCCAGGATCAAACTCTCAAAAAAAATAATTTTTCATTAGTTTGTCCAAAGCTACTCAAATTGATTACTTTTGCTTAGTTTTCAAAGATCATTTTACACTCCAAGCCACAAAAAACCTGACGTGTGCTAATAATATATCAAATTCAACTTCCTATGTCAACACATTTTTTACAAATTTTTACAAATTACTCAAACCAACTGTTTTAAAGTGTAAATACAGGATATTTGAATTCAAAAACGTTGCTTTTTGTCAACGTCCTTTTCAATAATACCCTATATTATATGTAAATTCAAGTAAAATTTTACTATTTTTTAATATTTTTGTAAATTTTATAGTATTGTTCTACTACTCCAGGTGTAAAAGGTCCTTTGTTACCCCTTTTCATATTAATCAGTTCAGTTAATTCAGTTTTTATTATTTCATCTATTTCCTTAGGATAATTCATAATTCTTTTATGATAATTATATTCATTTCTATCTAATACTCTAAAGCCACCATCAGGAAATACCCTTAAATCCAAATCATAATCTATGTATTTTATTATATTACCATCAATTAAATATGGAGAAGCTATATTGCAATAATAAAATAAACCATATTCTTTTAGCTGTCCTATTATATTAAACCAGTTTTTCTTATAAAAAAACATCACAGCAGGTTCTGCTGTTTTATAATTTCTGCCATCTGATTCAGTTACTTTTGTTTTACAGTTAGCACATATTAATACATCATCAGTAACTTCTAAAACTGTTGCTTCATCCCACATTCTATGTATTTTTTCATTATGCTTATAGCAATGTATAGTAAGTTTATCTCCTACTTTTATATTATTGTTCATTTTAATACCACTCTCGTTCACTAAGTAGATTATATAATAAAAAGGAGGAAAATACAAATAACAAAAAAGGCAATCTATAATTAATAAAGATTGTCTAGATTATCAACTTTCTTATTTTGTTAATTTAAATATCTATTCAGTAATCAATGTTTCTTTAGCTTTTTCTAGTTGATTGTCCAGTGTGGAATTACTGTCTAATTCTACTACTATATCTGGAGTTAAACCTTTTCCATCTATACAAATTCCATTAGGAGTATACCATTTAGAAGAAGTATATTTTACCATTGATCCATTATTAAATTCTTTAGTCTGCTGTACCTTACCTTTTCCATAAGAATTTGTTCCAAGTAAAGTTGCATTATAACTATCCTTTAAGGCTCCCGCTAAAACTTCTGAAGCTGATGCTGTTCTTTCATTAATTAATACGACTATTTTTTTATCAAAATTAGACTTGGTTTTATCTTTGTATGTTGTATTTGAAGATTTATTTTCTAATTTATATATTATTTTACCTTTTTCTAAGAACTGTTCAGCAATACTTGTTGCAGAACTTAAATATCCTCCACTATTATCTCTAAGATCAATAATAAGTGATTGAATGTTGTAACTTTCAAGTTTTTTTAATGCCTCTTTTACTTGAGAAGATGCATTTTCTCCAAAAATTTCTATTTTAATATAACCAATATTATTAAAGATGTCTGAACTTACTACTTGAAGTTCTATATCTTCTTTTTCTACATTAAAAATTATTTCTTTATTATTTCTTAATATAGTTATTTTTATTATTCCCTCAGTCTTTTTTATTAAATCTGTTATTCCTGTTAACTCATATGTAGTTATATCCTTATCATTTATTCTTAATAATATATCGTTCTCTTCCACGCCTACTTTTTTTGCTGGAGAATTATCCAATACTTTTGAAATTAATACATTATCATCTTGTTCCTTTATTTGAACTCCTATACCAGTATATTCACCATTTAAACTATCCATCAAATTTGAAGCAGAATTTTTTGATAAATATGTTGTATATGGATCATCTAAATATGTATACATTGCTTCAATAGCAGTAGTGATTAATTTATCTTTATCCACTTCTTTATAATAATTATCTATTATAGAAGAATATGCACTTATAAATTCATTCATTTCTTTACTTTCAACTATTTTCTTCTCATTGCTTATCTTATTATATAAAATTACTCCTGTACAACAAGAAAAAACAATAGCTGTTATTACTACTATTAATAAAACTTCTATAAAATTAAATGTATTTTCTCTAACAAATTTTTTATTCATAGCAGCCTCTATTCTATATATTTAATATACCATATTTAAGGATATAAAAAAAGAAGAAATTAGCTTAAAATTTTGACTATTTCTTCTCTATTTGTAATTACCTTAGTTATGCTACCTGCATTTATATAAAACAATGTATAATCTCCCACTTTAATATCTTTTATATCTTCTGGTATAGTAGTTTTTGTTCCTATGTTATAGTATTTGCTATTGAATTTTTTAGATAGATCTACATAAAACGTTTTAGTTACATTTTCTTTAGAAGAATAAGTATTATAAAGATCAACTAAATCAGAATCAAAAGATACATTGTAAATAAGAACCATATAATTGGTATAATTTCTATTAAGAATACTTCCCATTAATATTTCATCATAACCTATTTCTACTTTAATTGTATCTGTATTATCTTTATCCATATCTTTTGTTACAATTTTACCAGTAAAAATATATAATCCCAAAAATATTACTACAATTCCTACTAATACAATAATATATTTTCTTAATTCAATTACTGCATCAGAAGGACTATTCTTATATTTTGGTATTCTTATAGATTTTTCTTTTTTTCTTTTTTTTGCCATAGTTATCACCTAAAAAACATTATAACATAAATATAAAAAAAGAAAGTAGTTTTTTCTACTTTCCTACTGTTAAAGATGCATTACTGTTTAATGAAGAAGCTATTAGCAACATTTCATTTTCAGTTAAATTATTGCTTGTAATATAATATTCAATATTATTATTTCTCCATGTAATGGAATTGGCACTTAAAGCCGCTACTGAATCATTTAATAATAGAGGATCTCCATATACTGGAATTAGTTCGTGTTCTTCAGTAATTGAAACAGGTTCTTCTACTAATACAAAAGATTTTTCGCCAGAAAATGTTAATATAGTTCTTTCTCCATCATCAGTATCTATTGTTTCTTTTGTTTTTAAATAAGTTTCGCTAGGAGTATATAAAGGATAAATTATAGAATCCATTTTACCAGTTGTTTCTTCACAACAATTTTCATCTACATTACTTGATAATTCAAAAATATCCTTACTTACTTTTTTCTTATAATTAATATTATTAAAATTAACTACTATTTTTTCTATATCGTTATTATCATATACTGTTACTTTCTTTAAATTATATTTTTTGTCAAATATAACTTTTTCATATGTTAAAGAATCATTATTTGGATAATCTACTTTTGCTGTAATAGTATAAGAATCTTTTGTTTTTTTAAACACTCTGTTTTTATCATTTTTTAAATCAGTTAATATAGACTTTGGTACGTATGCTTGAGAACTATTGTAAGGCCATTCACTTTGAAATTTAAAACTCTTGTTTAGTGAAGGTGTAACAACATATACTCCCTCTTCATTTCTTAATATTATTTGTTCATGATTATTAGATTTATTTATTAATGAAACTTTATAAAAATCATCTTCTTTATATATTACATTTATATTATAGGAAAAAGTATCTTCATCACTAAATATATCCATTGTACCCTTTACTTCATAAGCATCAGATTTGGTAACATCCTTTTCAAATCTTTTAATAACATCATCATCTTTTATTTTTCCACACCCTGTAACAAGAAGTATCATAAAACAAAATAACAGTTTTTTCATTACATCACATTCCTTTTCTATTAAAATATATTTATATACTTTTTAAATATTCATACATAAATAACATAAAATTGAGAATAATAAAAATAGAAAAGAGTGATAAGATGCAATTTTTTTACAAGACTTGCTTAGTTTTTTCTATAATTGGTGCAATAAACTGGGGATTAATCGGACTTTTAGACTTTAATTTAGTAACTACTTTATTTGGAATAGATACTATACTAACTAAAATTGTCTATATCCTAGTAGGATTATCCGGATTAATAAGTATTGCCATTTTATTCCAACCATTTGAAGAAACTGAACACAGAGCCTAAAAAATAAGCGCTATTATTTAGCACTTATTTTTACTTTTATAGTAGAAGTTTTAGATAAATATTGTACTCTAGCATCTGTTCCTTGAACTTTAACCGGCACATCATATTCACCTGGACCATATCCACTTAAATCAAGGTATGCTGTTATTGAAGATGCATCTATATCATCTATAACTGTACTTATTCCCTTTAATATAACTATAACTTTAGTATCAGTGATCGAAGATGCATTTACTGTATAATTACTTCCTAAGTTTCTTGTTTCTACTCCTACGCCTTCAATTTCTTTAGATGTTTCTACTCCCATAGTTATTTCTACTTTTACTGAAGTCTCGCTGATTGATCTAACTCCTGTTGGTTTAGGTATTGTTACGTTAAATGTTTTATTAGATGTTAGTCCTGTTATATCGATTTCAACTGTAACATAATCTATTTCTGATATTATGTCTTTATCTCCATATATTGTAACGTTTGTTACGTTACTAACTATTGATGAAATAGCATAACCTACTGTATAAGTACCTGTTGGTACTATTTTTATTGGAACTTCTGAAGAATAAGAATCTAATTGAATAGATGCACTTGTTGTACTAGGAACTATTTCTACATTTGTTAATTTTTTGCCTTTCTTGTCATATGCAACTAAAGGTAATGAATCTAAAGTAAATTTTCCTGATTCTTTTAGATCATCATTATCAAGATTTATTAATGCTTTTACATTAGCTACTTTAGCTAACGCTTCTTTAGAACCTTTAACTACTACTTCGCTTCTATCTAAAGTTACATCTTTTACACTTAATTTAGAATCTAATTTATCTTGATTCAGTAAATCATAAGATATAGTCTTTAATTCACTAACTTTTTCTTTTATTACTACTAATACACTTGAAGGATCTAACTTATACGTTAATGAATCTATTGTTTGTTTATAAGTTAATTTTACTTTATGTTCTCCTAAACCTTCTTCTGTTAAATCTAGTACTACTTCATGATCTCCTAACTGTTTTGCTAAATATAAGTCACTTTTTCTTCCAATTAATGTAATATCGACTGTTTCAGGTATTCCTTCAACAACATAAGCTTCTTCATTATATATTACTTTTACTTCCTGATTATTAATTACTTCAGCTTCTGTTTCTACTAAAGTGACCACTTTAGAATCTATTAATATAAAAGTTCCTACTGCTAAAGCAAGAGAAATATATAATAAAACTTGAGGTCTATTAAGAATTTTTTCTAATGTTAAATCATTATCTTTTAAAACTGTTGATATATTATAAAACAACTTACTTAATGGAGTAATTATTATTTTATCTATATATCTATACAAAGTTATGAAGAAATTAGTCACTATCTTTAAAAACTTATTCATTTTCTTCACCACTTTCATCTTCATCCGCATCATAGAATAATTCAGTTTTTGGTTTTAATTCATTAACTAACATAATTCTAAAATCATCTAAAGTTAGATTGTAGTTTAATTCATTATCGACAGCTATGCTAATTCTTCCGGTTTCCTCACTTACAACTAAAGCTATAGCATCTGTTTCTTCTGCAATCCACAAAGCAGCTCTATGTCTAGTACCAAGTCTTTTACTTATATTAGGGTCCATGCTAGTTTTAAATATAGCACTTGCACAAGTTAATCTATCTCCCTGAATTATTACTCCTCCGTCGTGTATAGGATTATTTGGGAAGAAAATAGATTCTAATAATGGAGCACTTAAATCAGCATATATTTTTGTAGCCGGTTCTATGAAATCTTGAAGACTCATATCTCTTTCTATTACTATTAGAGCCCCTATACGATTCTTTTTTAGATATTCTACTGCGTCCATTATTTCATGAACTACATTTTCTCTTTCATCAGTAGTTAATATTTTATGTCTTCCTAATAATTGAGTTCTACCAATAGATTCAAGTACATTTCTAATTTCAGGCTGAAATATAATTATGATTCCTAACGGTCCCCACATAATTACATACTCTAATAATAGTCCTATAGTATAAAGATTTAATAAATTACTTACAACTTTAATTAAAAGCAATAATATTATACCTTTTAAAATAAGAACCATCTTCATATTATTTTTTATATTCTTTAATATAAAGTAAAACATCAACCAAACTAGGGATATATCTATTATTCTAGTTATAATTGCCCATATTGATGTAAAAGTCATAAAATTTCACTCCTCTTTTTGATTCTTTTTAATTATAACAAAAATATTTATAATTATCTACATACAAATAACAATTTATAAATAAATAAAAAGCCTTTAGTTTATAAAGACTTTTTTATTCTTCTTTTTCTTCTATAATTTCTTCTTTTTCTTGAAGTTCTTCGATTTCTTCTGTTTCATCTTCTATTTCATTTTCAGACTCTTCAACTTCTTCGTTATCATGTTCTTCAATCAGTTCTTCTTCTGGTTTAACAACTTCTTCTATCTTCTTTTTAGAAAATAAAATGTCAGCTAGATATCCTATTAATGCAAGTATTAAGATAATTATTGCAATTATAAACCAAATATAGTTATCAATTACAAAATTAGATAAAGTTACCAAAATTTTTCCCCCTTTTTAACAAACTTTAATTTAATACATTATATTAATATTTTATGTTTTTATGAAATAGTTATGTTCTGACCAGTAGGATATATTTGAATATAAGTGTTACCATCATTAACTTTTATTTCTTTTCCATTAGTATCTGTATAAACTGTTTTTGAACTTCTACTAGATTTAGACCACTTTATTTCCATATATTTACCTTCAGTAAAGTAATATCCTGTACCAGATCCTGTATTACTCATTTCTTGTCTTCCTTTTACATCATTGGCTATTTTTCCATAAGTTACATTATATGCTATTATATTTTTAACCTTTAACTGACCGCTACTAGTTTCCTTATGCTCATAACCATTCATATATCTTAAATAAACTTTATTTTCTGTATCATATTTATAAGTTACTTTAGTACCAGAAGAATAACTTATTTTTATTTCATTAGCTATCTTAGTCTCATCCATTTTTATAGATTTTTCGCTATAATCTAACAATTGTGAATCATCACTTGTTAATCTATAGCCTTTATTTTCAGCAGCTTTATTAATTTTTTCTATGCTTGTATATGCTGTATGCTCTCCTTTGTGATAAGTATAATCTCTCCAGAACATATTAGAAGGATTAGCAAGTCCATTTAAATTATTTATTTTCAATGAACTTATATCAGATTGAGCCTGGGGACTCCATCCATAATGTATATAAATAGCATCATTTTCCATAGCATAGTCCAAATAATAATGTCTTGAACTTCTAACAGGTCCTATTTGATCAACTTTTGCATCTTTAAATACAGCCATTAATCTTGTTAGACCTCCTTCTACCATTAATTCGTATACTATATAAGCTTTATTAATTCCAGTTTGAGGTCTTGCATCAGAAACATTATCTATCATAATTGCATAAGGTCTTTGATTACTATCCTCATCTATTATTTTAATGTTACTTTTTTTAACTGTAGGTGTTAGTTTCTTTATAGTTTTTTTAACATCTTCTTTGTCAAACCATCCTTGAGTTACTCCAACAACATATATTAATGCTCCTGCGATTATAAGCACTAATAATACTTTTATAATTTTCTTTAACTGCTTTTTCATCCTATTACTCCGTTTCTTCATTACATTTTATATAATATCATAATATCATTATTTTTATTACTTTTAAAGCAGAAAAAACAAAATTTTTACATATGTAATAAATCTCTTGACTTTTTAATATAAAT
>CAYTXQ010000031.1:0-1491 GCA_964441535.1 uncultured Muribaculaceae bacterium | reverse complement strand
CTGATGAAGCAAAATTAAATGCTAGAGCAGAAAAAATTTATAATCAATTTGATAAAAATGATATAAATTTTACATTAAATGATGTTAAAGAAACTTTAAGATTTCTTTATGGAATTAAAACTGAAAAGGAATATACAGACATAGAGTTGTTTGATTTATCAGATGAAGTTTTATTTAATGGAATGGACACTTTTGTAGATATAGTTAATTATTTTGCAGGAATAACTTCAAAAGACAAAACAAAAAAAGTAAATTATTCTATATATGCATTAGATGGTTCTATAGAACAAGCAATTATAAAAAAGTTTGATAATTATGTTAATTCTTTATTAAATACTACTGATAAAGAAAAAAAATTAAAAATAATTGATAATATCCTAAAAGATGAATTTTCATTAATATATAATCAATTAGAAGTAAATGGTAAAAAAGTATCCTTAGATGAAATTGATCCGGTAGTTATAATAGCATATATGGAAAGTATTCATCCTGTTGTTGTTACTATAGGTGGAGAAAATATAAAAACAGAAGTTATAATAACAAATGCCGAAGGAAAAGAAGAAAAAAACATATGTACAGCAAAAAATATAATTAACAGATTAAATAAAAAAGATTGTATTATAAGTACTAAAGATGGGGATTTTGAGATGGATAAGTTGGATGCTGCAATGATAAATCTAGCAGAGGAACAAAAATCTCTGCATGAAGATACCACAACACTTAAGAAAACAAAATAACAAAGAAGGGGGAAATAATTATGTACGATGAAAAAAGTTCAATAAATTGGAAAAATATTTTTACTAATTTAATATTAATGGTTATTCTTGTAATAATATTAATGTTTGCTTTCAAAAATAAATTTAATTTTTCAAATAATGATACTAAAGTATTAGTTGATAGAGTATTTAATGAAAATATTAAAACTATGAAAGAAGCCGCAAAAGATTATTATACAACTGATAAATTACCTGTTACTATTAATGAATCTAAAAAATTAACTTTACAAGATATGCTTGATAAAAAAATGATATTAGAATTTGTAGATAAAAATGGTAATATATGTAGCAATGAGAACAGTTATGTTCAAGTGACTAAGATTACTGATAATGAATATACTTTAAAAATTATGTTATCTTGCAATAATAAATCAGATTATATATTAGACACTATTGGATGTTATGATAATTGTAATAGTGGATGTAAAATATTAACTACACAATATGAATTTAAGAAAACTAATAATAATACTAAAACTACATTTAGTTGTCCTAGTGGTTATTCATTAAATGGAAAATATTGTTATAAAGGTACAGTTGATACTATATCTTCAACTGAAGAATATAGTAAAGAGGAAACAATAATTACTGATGCTAAAATATCAAATGGTGAAGAATATAAAGTATATACTGATCCAATAATAACTAAAGGTACAACTACTTATAGTTGTTCTAAAGGTACTTTAAGTGGTACTAAGTGTAATGTTACTACTAC
>CAYTXQ010000030.1:0-9783 GCA_964441535.1 uncultured Muribaculaceae bacterium | reverse complement strand
GGAAGAATTGTTGGAACTTATTTTAATACAATATATAATGGTATTTCTTGTATATAAAAGAAGAAAAAAATTTCTTCTTTTTAAATATGTAAAAATATATTATAATATATATGGTGAAATAAAATGATTAAGAATAATAAAGGTTTTGTTACAATATCTTTTATATATTCGTTTTTTCTAGTATTTATTTTTCTTATATTAGCCATACTTGCAAATAGTGCTTACAATAAGAGAATATTTAAAGTGATTAATACGGACATAAAGAAAAAATTTGATTCTAGTAAAGAGAATTTAAACTATGAAGATATTACTCTTAACTGTAAGGTAAAAGATTCTACATCTTCTTACTATATTACTTTTATATACAAGAATGATAATTTTATTCTACATAGATATCACAACAATGATACAAATTATACTAAAGAATGTTATTGTAATGAAGAAAATTATTTAACAAATACTCAAACTATTAAGATTACAAATTCAGTGAATTATTCAGCAAAATGTTGCACGACAACTGTATCTGAATTTAAAGGTTTTATAGATTATTATGATGCTATTTGCAAACAATAGTATTTTGTTATTGTAAAATTATTGTTCAAGTGATATAATTTTTTGTGTAAACGAAAGGAGGGATAAAATGACAAGAGTAGAAGTTAGAAATGGAAATGTAGATGGAGCAATAAAAAGATTAAAAGTAGTAGTTACTAGAGACGGAATCCCTTCTGAAATTAAAAAGAGAAGACATTATGAGAAACCTGGCGTTAAAAGACGTAAAGCTAAAGACGAAGCAGTGAAAAATGCTCATAAAAAGCATTCTCATTCAAGAGATTAGGTGAAAAACATGACATTAATGGAAAGACTAAATGAAGATTTTATTAAAACATTAAAGGCTCAGGAAAAATTTACATTATCAGTATTAAGAATGTTAAAAAGTGCTTTACAATTGGAAAGTATAAATAAAAAACATGAATTATCAGATGATGAAATAATTTCAGTGATAAAAAAGCAGGTTAAAATAAGAAAAGATTCAATGAATGAATATATTTCATATAATAGAAATGATCTGGCTGATAATTTAAAAAAAGAAATAGAAATCTTAAGTTCATATTTACCTGAAGAATTAGATGAAGAATCTGTAAGAAAAATAATTGATGAGGTTTTTGATGAAGTAAAACCAACCAGTATTAAAGATATGGGTATGATAATGAAAAATTTGGTTCCTAAATTGAATAATATGGCTGACATGACTTTAGTAAATGGAATAATAAGAAGTAAACTTAATTAATATGTGTTAAAGCACATATTTTTTTCATAAAATTTATGGGTGACTTATATTGCATATTAAAGATAATATTGTTAATTTTTTATATGATAAAAATTATTTTATAAGTTTATATGATAATAATATATTTGTTTTTAATTATGCAAATTTAAAAAATTTCAGTGATAAAGATATTGATATAGATTTTGATAATTTCAATTTACTAATATCAGGTAAAAATCTTTTAATTAAAAAAATGGGAAAGTCAGAATTATTAATTTCAGGAGATATTAATAATTTGAAAATATCAAAATGAATTTAGTTTTAGTTAGAGCATTTGGTAATAACTTAAGTCGCCTTATAGGAAAATTATATGAATATCATATTATATGTCACGATATTTATTATTGTAAAGATTATGTTGAAATAAAAATTTCTATAAATGATTATTATAAACTTAAAAAATATTTAAAGAGTTATAAATTTAAAATAATAAGATATTATGGTTTAACAAATATAAAAGAATTTTGTATTAAATATAAAGTATTGCTATTTTCACTTTTATTTTCAGTTATTTCTATTTTTATATTTACTAATATAATAACTGATGTGGAAGTAATACATTCAGACAAAAATATAAGAATATTAGTTAAAGAAGAATTAGAAGAATTAGGAGTTAAAAAATACAGTTTTAAAAAAAGTTACAAAAATTTAAATAAAATTAAAAAGAAAATTTTAGAAAAGTATCCTGACAATTTAGAATGGATAGAAGTAGAAAATAAGGGAATGAAATATATAGTTCATATTGAGGAAAGAATTATTAATAAAGAAAAAAAATATATAATTACTGTAATATAATTGCTACTAAAGATGCAATAATAACTAAAATTATTAACTATGAAGGTCTTTCTATGGTAGATGTAAATAAATATGTATATAAAGGGGACATATTAATAAGTGGTAATATAAATGAAAATTTTGTGTGTGCAAATGGAGTAGTATACGGTGAAACTTGGTATACTGCTTCTGTTAAAATACCATTAAACTATAAAGAATATAAAAAAACAGGTAAGAAAAGATATAATTTAAAAGTAAAAACTGATAGATATAATTATTCAATATTTAGAAGCAGATTTAAAAATATAAATAAAAAAGAATCCCTACTTTTTAGACTTTTTAATGTGTCTTTCTATAAAGAAACTGAGTATGAAGTATTAGTAACTTCTAAAAGATATTCTAAAAAAGAAGCACTCAATCAGGCCTTAAAATTAAGCGAAGAAAAAGTCAAAGTAAAATTAAAAGATAAAGAGAGAATTTTAGATAAAAAAGTTTTGAAAAAAAGTGTGAATAATAGTACAATGGAAGTAGAGATTTTTTATTCTATAGAAATGGTAGTTTCTAAAGGAGAAAAATTTGAATAGTAGTAATGAATTGGGGATTGTTATGATTAGTAAAACTTTTTTGGAAATATTTAATGGAATATGGCCGATGGTAACTATATTTTTAGTAGTTATAATAGTAATAAGATTATATTATATGAAAAATAACAGATCAGAATTTTGTTTTCATAGAGAGTTCTTTAATTTATTATTTATTGTATATGCTTTATTATTATATGAATTAGTTACTAATACTGAAATTAGTGGACCGGGAATAAATCTAATACCTTTTACAGAAATAACTAGATACAGTCTTTCAAGTAAATTGTTTTTTCAAGTAGTACTAGGAAATATATTTATATTTATACCATTTGGTTATTTTGTATCAGCTTATGTTAAAGCTAAGGGAGTAAAACCAATACTTGTAATAACTTTAGTAACATCGCTTACTATAGAGTTGGTACAGCTTAAAATAGGAAGAGCATTTGATATAGATGATATTATATTGAATATACTTGGAGGTTTATTTGGATTTTTTGCATATATATCATTATTTGCTATTAAAAAGCATTTACCAGCCTTTTTTCAAAGAGACTTTATATATAATTTAATAGCTTTAGCTGTAGTAATAGTAATGGCATTATATTTTTTGAAACAATTTGGATATTGGTGGTTTTAATGAGTAGTATTTCTATTGAAGATAATAATTTATATAAAGACTATTCTTATTTAAAAAGTTTACTAAAATATGCTCTTAAAAAATTAAAAGTTAAAAATGCAGTATTCTCAGTAATTTTTGTAGATGAAAATAAAATCAAAGAGATTAATAAAGAATATAGAAATATTAACGAAATAACTGATGTAATATCATTTGCATTTGAAGATACAAAAAATAATTGCTATAATAAGATTAGATTACTTGGAGATATATATATTTGTATTCCAAGAATGAAAAATCAAGCCATAAATTATGGACATAGTGAAAAAAGAGAGTTATCATTTTTATGTATTCATGGTTTATTACATTTATTAGGTTATAATCATATGGATAAGGAAGATGAAATAGAAATGTTTCAATTGCAGGAGATGATTTTAAATGGAAAAAATATCAAGAGATGAAATTAAGAAAAAGGGAATAGGAAGATTCTTTAGAAGTTTTAAATATTCAGTTGATGGATTAATATATGCTTTAAAATATGAACAAAGTATCATAATACATGCTATAGCAACTGTTTCAGTTATCATTTTAGGTTTAGTTTTTCATATTAATAGACTCGAATGGATATTAGTTTTATTAGCAATTGGTATCATATTAGGAGCAGAATTATTGAATACTGCTATAGAAGCTGTAGTGGACATGGTAACTTTAGAAATACATCCACTAGCTAAAATTGCTAAAGATACTGCAAGTGGTGCTGTATTTGTGTTATCTATAGTGGCAGCAGCCATAGGATTAGTGGTGTTTATTCCATATATTATTGCACTTTTTTAGAAGTAGGAGGTTTGTATTATGAAGAGTGGTTTTGTTAGTTTAATAGGAAGACCTAATGTAGGAAAAAGTACACTTTTAAATTCTTTAATTAATTCTAAAATTGCCATTACTTCAAATAAGCCTGGTACTACTAGAAATATAATACAAGGGATTTATAACGAAGAGGATTATCAGATAATATTTGTTGATACTCCAGGAATTCATAAGCCCATTAATAAATTGGGAAAATTTTTAAATAAGCAGGCGCATTCTTTAATAAATGATATAGATGTTATATTATTTTTAGTAGATGCTAGTGAAGATTTTGGTAAAGGTGATAAATTTATTTTAGAATCTTTAACTCATACAGAATCTCCTGTAATTTTAGTATTAAACAAAATAGATAAATTAAATGATGAACAGATTTTATATAAGATAAATGAATATAAGGATTGTTTTCCTTTTGCAGAAATAGTACCAATATCTGCAACAAAAAAAGATAATATAGATAGATTACTTAAAGTTACAAAGAAATATTTAACAGATGAAATAAAATATTTTGATGAATCTATGATTACTAGTAGTAGTACAAATTTTATGTTGAGTGAACTTGTTAGAGAAAAAATATTTCAATTAACTGAACAAGAAGTTCCTTATAGTGTAACTTGTTATACTGTAGCATTTGAAGAAAGAGAAGATTTATTTAATGTAAGTGTTGATATAATTGTAGATAGAGATGCTCTTAAAAGAATAATAATAGGTAAAAATGGAGAAATGTTAAAAGAAGTAGGTACTAGAGCAAGAATAGATATGGAAGAATTACTTGGTAAAAAGGTATATTTGGAATTATATGTTAAGACTATTTCCAACTGGAGAAATAAAGAAAAATATTTATCAGAGTTAGGTTTTAAGGATTTTGAATAAAATTTAATTTTTTAACCCAATATATATTTGAAAGGTTGGGTTATTTTATGGATAAAAAGACAGCTTGGAATTTATTTAAGAAAACAGGTAAAATAGAATATTATTTAACTTACAAAAGAAAGAAGTGAAAAATACTTGATAAAAAAAGTAGAAGGTATAGTTATAAGTGAAGTTCCTTATGGAGATACATCTAAAATAATAAACGTATTTACAAGAGAATATGGTATTATTGGTTTAATTGCTAAAGGTGCTAAAAGTGTAAAAAGCAAACTGAGAGTTTATACCAGTAGATTTACTTATGGCTACTTTCATATATATTACAAAGAAAATAAACTTTGTAATTTAATTACTTGCGACATAATAAATGAATTATCTAATATTAAAAAAGATATTAAATTAATTAGTCATTTGACTTATATAACTGAACTTACTACTCAAGTAGCTAAACAAAATGATGATGAAGAATTATTTGATTTATATATTAATACTATATTAAAACTTGAATCTGGTTTAAATCCTATAGTTTTAACTAATATAATTGAGATTAAATTACTTGATTATTTGGGGGTTAATTTAAATTTAGATTCATGTGTTAAATGTGGAGATAAAATCAATATAGTGACTATAGATGGTGATTTTGGTGGTTTTATCTGTAAGAAGTGTTTGACTAATGAATTTATAGTTGATTCTAAAACAATTAAAATGTTAAGAATGTATTATTACGTTGATGTTAAGAGTATTACTGAATTAAAAATAAGTGAAAAAGTAGTAAATGAAATAAATTATTTTTTGGATAAATATTATGAAAGATATACAGGACTTTACTTATACAGTAAAACTTTTCTAAAACAGGTAAGTTAGTTATTGCATAATATAAGTTATTATTTTATAATAAGTATATAAATATAAAAGCGAAGAGGGAAATGGTAAGTCCTGAGCTATATGTGAAAAGAGATTCTCTTAGAATAAGTAGGGTGGAACCGCGGATAATATTTCGTCCCTATGCATTATAGGAGTTTTTTTATTAGGAGGAAAAAGTATGAAAGTTTTTATAGGATCTTCAGCAGAAAAATCAATAGATAAAAAATATATTGATGTTGCTGAGAAAATTTCTGTTAAATTATCAGAGAGTTATGATTTAGTATATGGAGCAGCATATTATTCCATAATGGGAATTTGTTATAAAATATTTAAAGAAGGTAAAAAGAATATATATGCATATACTGTAGAAAAATATAAATCTGATTTCGATAAAATTGAAGCAACAGAAGAAATACTATTGGATACTACATTTGAAAGATCAAAAAAGATATATGAAGTAAGTGATTTATTATTAATAATGCCTGGCGGCATAGGAACTTTATCTGAATTATTTTCAATGTTAGAAGAATCAAGATCTATTCCTGAATTTAAACCTGTAATAATATTTAATTATGAAGGATTCTATAATAAATTATTAGAATTTATAGATGAATTAATATCTGAAAGATTTATAAATCCTAATATAAAAGAATATTATAAAATAGCGAATAGTGAAGATGAATTATTCAATTTAATAGAGTTGTTTAAGAAAGAGGTATAAAAATGGAAAAATTAACAATGGAAAAAATAGTGAATTATTGTAAACAATATGGTTTTATATTTCAAGATAGTGAAATATATGGAGGTTTAGCTAATACTTGGGATTACGGTCCTTTAGGAAAAGAATTAAAAGAGAATATTAAAAAAGCTTGGTGGAAAAAATTTATTCAAGAAAGTACATATAACTATGGATTAGATTCTGCTATAATTATGAATCCTAAAGTATGGGAAGCTTCAGGACATGTTTCTTCATTTACAGATCCTCTAATAGATTGTAAAAAATGTAAGAGCAGATATAGAGCAGATCATCTAATAGAAGAATATTTAGAAACTAATAATAGAAAAGAACATATTGAAGGATGGTCTTTAGAAAAATTATCTAAATTTATAAAAGATAATGAAGTGCCATGTCCTTATTGTGAGAGTAAAGATTTTACTGATATAAGAGAATTCAATCAATTGTTTGAAACTCGTTTAGGAGTTACTGAAGATAATAAAAATGTAGTTTATTTAAGAGGAGAAACAGCACAGGGAATTTTCACAAATTTTTTAAATGTTCAAAGAAGTATGAGATTAAAAATTCCTTTTGGAATAGGTCAAATAGGTAAAAGTTTTAGAAATGAAATAACTCCAGGTAATTTTATATTTAGGACTAGGGAATTTGAACAAATGGAACTAGAATTTTTTTGTAAACCAGATACTGATTTAGATTGGTTTGGCTATTATAAAAGTTTTTGTTTAGATTTTTTAAAATCTTTAGGAATTAATAAAGAAAATTTAAGATTTAGAGATCACTCTAAAGAAGAGTTGACATTTTATTCTAAAGCTACTACTGATATAGAATATTTATTTCCTATGGGATGGGGAGAATTATGGGGTATAGCAGACAGAACTGATTACGATTTATCAGTTCATGAAAAATATTCTAAGGTAGATTTAAAATATATGGATCCTGAAACTAATGAAAAATATTTACCATATGTTGTAGAACCTTCTTTAGGAGTAGATAGATTACTTTTAACAATACTATGTGATTCATATAAAATAGAAAAATTAGAAAATGAAGAAAGAGAAGTATTAAAAATTCATCCATATTTAGCTCCATATAAAGTAACTGTACTTCCTTTAATAAAAAAATTACATAGTGAAAAAGCTATGCAGATATATTCTAAACTATGTTCTAATTTTATGACAAGCTATGATGAGTCTGGAAGCATTGGTAAAAGATATAGAAGAAGTGATGCTATAGGAACTCCATTTTGTATCACTGTTGATGATGAAACATTAAAAAACAATACAGTAACAATAAGAGATAGAGATACTATGGAACAAACTATAATTAATTTGGATAACTTAGTTTCGTATATTAGTGACAAGATAAATTTTTAACATAGTTTAATGTTTTTATGCTATAATTTTAGTACCAAGGAATGATTTTAATGAAAGAAAAATTTTATATTACAACTCCTATATATTATCCTAGTGGTAAATTAACTTTAGGAAATTGTTATACGACTATAGTTTGTGATGCTATTGCTAGATTTAATAGATATTTGGGAAAAGAAGTTTTTTACTTAACTGGAACAGATGAACATGGTCAAAAAATTCAAAAAAAAGCTTATGAAGCTTCTAAAACAGAAATGGAGTTTTTAGATGAAATAATTAATGATACAAAAGAATTATGGAAAATACTTGATATTTCATATGATGATTTTATTCGTACAACTGAAGAAAGACATATTAAATCTGTTCAGAAAATAGTTCAAAAATTATATGATAAAGGAGATATTTATAAAGATACATATACTGGTTTATATTGTACTCCTTGTGAATCATTTTGGACTGAAAAAGAATTAGTAGATGGTAAATGTCCGGATTGTAATAGAGAAGTGGAAGAAACTAAAGAGGAAAGTTATTTCTTTAAATTAAGTAATTATACTGATAAAATTATAAATTTATATAAAGAAAATCCAGAATTTCTACAGCCTAGTACAAGAACTAATGAAATGATTAATAATTTTTTAAGTAAAGGTTTAAAGGATTTATGTATAAGCAGAACTTCTGTTTCATGGGGTATACCTCTACCTTTTGATGAAAAACATACGATATATGTGTGGATAGATGCGTTATCAAACTATATAACTGCTTTAGGATATCTTACTGAAGATGATTCTTTATTTAAAAAATTTTGGCCAGCTGATGTACATGTAATAGGTAAAGAAATAGTAAGATTTCATGCTATAATATGGCCTGCCTTGTTAATGGCTTTAGATATACCACTTCCTAAAAAAATATTTGGTCATGGATGGCTTTTATTTGGAGGAGAAAAATTAAGTAAAAGTAAAGAAGCATTAAAAAAAGATTGTATTAATCCAAGAATACTTTGTGAAAGATATTCATCAGATGCAGTTAGATACTTCTTAATTAAAGAAATTCCTTTTGGTGGAGATGGTCCTTATAACCAGGAAATTTTCTTAAAGGGAGTTAATACTAATTTAAGTAACGATATAGGTAATTTAGTTTCAAGAACAGTTTCGATGATAGAAAAATATTTTGATGGAATTATTCCCACTCCTAATGAACCAACTGAATTAGATAATAATTTTAAGAATGATATTATTAATTTAATAGATAATAGTATTAATGATATGGAAAATATTAACCCATCAGGTTCTTTAGATAATGCTATTAAGATATTTTCTAGAGCAAATAAATATATCGATGAAACAGAACCATGGAATCTGGCTAAAACTGATATTGAAAGATTAAAAACAGTTTTATATAATTTGAGTGAAGTTATAATAAAGGGAAGTACTTTATTACTACCATTTTTAACTAAAAATATAAAAAGAGTGTTTGATGATTTTGGTTTAAAAGTACCTAATAGTTTTGAAGGCATCAAAGAATTTAACAAATTAGAACCAAGTACTAAAGTATCCAAAGGAGAAATATTATATCCTAGATTGGATATAGAAAAAGAAATGAAAGAATTATATGAATTATCAAATTAAGACATATTAAGTTGTGTCTTTTTTGTTTATAGTTAAAGGAAATTTTAATTTCTTGGTATATATATAATATAGAAAGGAAATTAAAAATGAAAGAAGAAAAAATGCACTTAATAAATAAAATATTTAAAAATGAAACAATAAGAACAGTATGGG
>CAYTXQ010000029.1:0-10012 GCA_964441535.1 uncultured Muribaculaceae bacterium | reverse complement strand
AGTATATGATGTAATAAAAAATCCAATAAAGAAAAAAGATATAAAAGAAATAATAGAATATTTAAAAATTAATCAAAAATAATTAGGCATTGAAAAGGATTTTTAGTATAAATTTTAAAAGCTTTAAGGAAAAGGAGAGATAATTATTATGGGGAAATCAGAATCTGAAGACATAAGAATTTTAACTCGTTTCGAAATAGAGAATGCCCTAGCGAAACTATTATTTAATATAACGGCGTCTATAGTTCATAACCCATATAAAGAATATAAAGGTAAATTTAAAGATATTTTAAAAATTGTTAATAAATGGATATCATACTATGTTGAAAATAATGATTTGCTTAAAATGACTGATGAGGAAGTTATTGAAGCAAGAAGTTTAATTAAATCTATTCCATTTGAAGCATTTCATATTGGAGATTTTTATGAAGAAATAGAAATTTGGTTTGATGTAGTTGTTTTTTATGGTAGCTGTCCTGTAGGTGAAAAATTCAAACAAAAATAATTAGGTTAATACTTATTTAGTTATTTTTTTATACCAAAGGTGGCATTTTCAAAAAACTAACTATACTGACATTATCATATATTTTCTATAATTTTAAATGTAGATAGTGATATTATGTATTAGTTATGTTAATATATCAAATAAGAAAAAAGTTTATATCTTATAAAAAGGTGAGTTATTATGGAGAAAAAATTTATTAATCCAGAGGAGATACGAGAAAGAGAAAGAATTATACTTATCAGAAACGAAAAAAGACATAAACAGGTTATCAACTATTTACTGGAACTTTTACAATTAAACGATATAGATATACTTGATGAAAACTTAAAAGATTACTTGGCGACAGAATATCTTAAAGAATATGCACCAAATATTAAAGATGAGCAAATACATCGAGATATAATCAATTATTTAATAAATACAATACAATCAAATAAAATTGCTATCTCAAATGAAAACTTAAAAGAATATTTATCAAATATTGCAAATTATGATTGTATGTGGGAAGATTATAAAAATCATTCATCATAACTAAAAACTGAAATAAGAAATGAATAAATACTTGTTTAATATTACAATTATCTAGTAAAATTAAAAATTAATCAAAAATAATTAGGTTAATACTTGCTTAATTATTTTTTTTTGATAAAATATCATAGTAAAGAAGGAATTATTATGAAAGAAGCAATAGATGTTTTAAAGATAAATTTAAAAAAGAATGATGTAGTAGTGATTGGTGAATCAGGTGGACCGGATTCTATGTGCTTATTACATGTAGTTAATGGTTTAAAAAGTAAGTTAAATCTTAAAATTATAGCGGCTCATGTTAATCATAACGTAAGAGAAGCAAGTAAAGATGAAGAAATTTTTATTAAAGATTATTGTGAGAATAATGAAATTATATTTGAAAGTATGACAATTCAAAATTATACTGATGATAATTTTCATAATCAGGCTAGAAAAATAAGATATAATTTTTTTGAAGAAATAGTTAAAAAATATAATGCTAATTTTTTAATGACTGCTCATCATGCAGATGATTTAATGGAAACTATATTGATGAGATTAGTAAGAGGGAGTTCTATAAAGGGTTACTGTGGTTTTGAAAGTTTAATAGATAAAAAGGATTATAAAATATTAAGACCATTAATAAATTATACTAAATCAGAAATAGAAGAATTTGATAAGAAAAATAATATTCCATATGTAGTAGATTCTTCTAACATAAAAGATAAGTATACTAGAAATAGATTTAGAAATCATTTGTTACCATTTTTAAAAAGTGAAGATAAAAATGTTCATAAAAAGTTTTTATTATTTAGTAATAAATTATCTGAATGTAATAATTTTATTAATAATTATGCTCTTAATAAGATGAATAAGATTTATAAAGATAATATTCTTAACATAAATAATTTTTCTGATTTAGAACATATAATAAGAGTAAAAATAATAGAAAATATATTATATTCTATTTATGAAGATGATCTTTTTGTTATTAATGATAGCCATGTTAAACTAATTTTAGATATGATTGAAAGCAATAAAAAGAATATTATAATTAATCTTCCTCATAATATTATTGTGAAAAAGGAATATAATAAGTTAATTTTTAATTATGAAGATTTTCCAATAGAAGATTATGAAATTGAACTTCAGGAAGAAGTGTTTTTAGATAATGGTATGACTATAAAAATAGTGGATGAATCTACTTCGTCAGATAATTTCTGTACTAGATTTGTTTTAGATGAAATAGAATTACCTTTATATATAAGAACTAAAAGAGAGGGAGATAAAATATCTGTAAAGAAGATGATAGGTACCAAGAAGGTAAAAGAGATATTTATAGATGCAAAAATACCAGTTGAAAAGAGGAAAAGCTGGCCTTTATTAGTAGATGGAAAAGGCAGAGTTTTGTGGGTTCCTGGTTTAAAAAAATCTAAATTTGATAAAGAAATAAACGAAAAGTATGATATAATTATAAAATGTGAAAAGTAAGGAGAAAAATTATGAAGAAAAATATAGCACAAAAAAGTTTTTTACCATATTTAATATTATTCTGTATAATTATTTTTACAGTATTAGTATTTAATTTGGGAAATACAAAGGTTCACGTATTTACTTACGATGAATTTACTAAAAATATGAGTAAGGGTAAAGTAGATGCAATATCTATTACTCCAAAGAAAAATGATGGAGTTTATCTAATAGAAGGAAAATTAAAGAATTATAATGAATATGAATCTTTCAAAGTATATGTACCTTTATCAGAAACTTCTTTAAGTAGAATATTAACTTATTCTGAAAACAAAGGCTTTGAAATTGTAACAAATACTAATCCGGAAAATAGTATTATAGTTAGTATGATAGCTAATATACTTCCGATAGTAATATTAGCAGGTATAACATTCTATTTGTTTACCAAGGTTACTGGTGGAAATAATAAATCCATGGATTTTGGAAGAAGTAAAGCTAAATTAAGTGAGGAAAATGGTAAAGTAAAATTTACTGACGTAGCAGGTCTTAAGGAAGAAAAAGAAGAAGTTGCAGAATTAATTGATTTCTTAAAATCACCTAAAAAATTTCAAAAATTAGGAGCAAGAATACCTAAAGGAGTTTTATTAGTAGGTCCTCCAGGTACAGGTAAAACCTTATTAGCAAAAGCTATAGCAGGAGAAGCAAATGTTCCATTCTATTATATAAGCGGTTCTGACTTTGTAGAATTATTCGTAGGAGTAGGAGCAAGTCGTGTAAGAGATATGTTTAAACAAGCAAAACAAACAGCACCATGCTTAATATTTATAGATGAAATAGATGCTGTTGGACGTCAAAGAGGAACTGGACTTGGTGGAGGACATGATGAAAGAGAACAGACATTAAATCAATTATTAACAGAAATGGATGGTTTTGGTGCTAATGAAGGTATTATAATAATAGCAGCAACCAACAGACCTGATGTACTAGATCCTGCATTATTAAGACCAGGAAGATTTGATAGACAAGTAACTGTAAGTTTACCAGATTCTAGAGAAAGAGAAGCAATATTAGAAGTACATGCAAAAAATAAAATATTTGATAAAAGCGTAAATTTAAAAAATTTAGCGGGAAGAACGCCTGGATTTAGTGGTGCAGATTTAGAAAATTTACTTAATGAATCAGCGTTATTGGCAGTTAGAAGAAATAAAAATTCTATTTCTATGGATGAAATAGATGAAGCAACAGACAGAGTTTTATTGGGACCTGCTAAAACAAGTAGAAAAATAACAGAAAAAGAAAAGAAATTAGTCAGTATTCATGAATCAGGTCATGCGGTTGTAGGTTTAAAATTACCTGATGCAAATGAAGTTCATAAAATAACTATTATTCCTAGAGGTATGGCTGGTGGATATACTATGATGTTACCTAAGGAAGAAAAAATATCTATTATGACTGAAAAAGAATTATTAGCTGGTATAACAGGATTGTTGGCAGGAAGAGTAAGCGAAGAATTATTCTTTGGAGAAATTACAACTGGGGCTTCTGATGATTTCAAAAGAGCAACAGCAACAGCAAGAGCTATGGTTACTGAATATGGAATGAGTAAATTAGGACCTATGCAATTAGAAAGTAAAAGTGAAGGAGTATTCTTAGGTAGAGATTATACTAAGAGTAAGAATTTCTCAGATCAAGTGGCTTTAGAAATAGATAAAGAAGTAAGAAGAATTATAGAAGAATGTTATGAAGAAGCTAAGAAGATTCTTAAAGCTAATGAAGAATTAGTGAATTTAATTAGTTCAGCTTTAATTAAGTATGAAACTTTAACTAAAGAGCAAATAGATTATATAGTGGCTACTGGTAAGATTGATTTTAAAGAAGAATTAACAGTTGATGAATTAAGAGAAATTGCTAAATCTAAGAAAATTAAAGACTATTTAAAAATGTCTGAAGAAGAATTAAGAAAAGAGTTAGATGTCGACTAACTCTTTTTTAATTTATAAAGACAAATAGCCATCTTTATGATAAAATAATAGTTAAGTAAATAAGTAAAACAAAATGTAAGGTGGTTAATAGTTATGGGCAAAATAATATCATTAGTGAATCAAAAAGGCGGAGTAGGAAAAACTACCACTAGTATAAATTTATCTGCTTGCTTAGGAAAATTAGGCAAGAATACTCTATTAATTGATTTGGATCCTCAAGGAAATACTTCAATAGGTTTAGGATTAAATAATATAGACATAAAAGCAGATATTTATGAAGTATTAACAAATAGTGTATCTATAGAAGACGCTATAGTTAAAACAAATTATGAAAACTTATCAGTAATACCTGCCACTATAAATTTAGCGGGTTTAGATATAGAGTTTATTAAAAAATTTTATGAAAATAATGGATTTCATCAGAACGAACAATTAAAAGATGTATTAAATAAAATAAAAGATAAATATGATTACATAATAATTGATTGCCCTCCTGCTTTAGGAATATTAACTACAAATGCACTAGTTGCAAGCGACTCTTTAATTATTCCAGTTCAATGTGAATTCTTTGCGTTAGAAGGAATTACCCAATTACTTAATTCTGTAATAATGATACAATCTAATTTAAATCCAAATTTAAAAATAGAAGGAGTATTACTTACTATGTTGGATACTAGAACTAATATTGGTTTAGAAGTAGTAGAAGAAGTAAGAAAATATTTTAGAGATAAAGTTTTCAACACAATAATTCCGAGGTTGGTAAGACTTGTTGAAGCACCTTCTCATGGAAAACCTATAGGAGAATATGATCCTAAAAGTAAAGCTACAGTAGCTTATACAAATTTAGCTAAGGAAGTGATTGAACGAAATGGACAATAATAATAAAAAAAGAGCTTTAGGAAAGGGACTAGAGCAATTATTCAGTAATGAAAGATTAGATCTTGATCAACTTGAAAGAAAAATAGTAGAAGAAACTAAAGAATCAGACATAGTAGAAATTTCTATAGATGAGATAAGATCAAATCCTTATCAGCCAAGAAAAAGTTTTGATGAAGAAACTTTAAACGAACTTGCTTCATCAATAAAAGAACATGGAGTAATTCAGCCGATAATAGTAAAGAAAAGTATTAGAGGTTATGAAATAGTAGCTGGAGAAAGAAGAGCTAAAGCATCACGAATAGCAGGAATGAAAACAATACCTGCTATAATCAAGAACTTTGATGATAAAGAAATGATGGAAATAGCTCTTGTTGAAAATATTCAAAGAGAGAATCTTAATCCAATAGAAGAAGCAAAGGCTTTAGATATTATTAAAAACACATATAATTATACTCAAGATGACTTATCTCAGAAATTCAGTAAAAGTAGAAGTTATATTACAAATATTTTAGGACTTTTAAGACTTCCAATTTCTGTTCAAGATATGGTTAGTAGTAACCTTATTACTATGGGACATGCTAGAGTTTTAAGTAAATTATCTGATGAAAATCTGATAATTGATTTAGCTGAAAAAGTAATAAAAGAAAAAATGAGTGTAAGAAACTTAGAAAATTTAACAAGTACATCTTTAAAAAAAGTTCCTATAAAAAGAAATAAAGAAATAAATAATAATTACAATATATATCAGAATATAATGAGAGAAAAAATTGGTACTAAAGTAATAATAAATAATAATAAAATAAGCATACCATTTGATTCAGAAAAAGATTTAGAAAGAATATTAGAAATTTTAAATATAGAAGTTGACAAAGATTAGGTGATATTATGGATAAAAAATATAATCTTAATGACATAGTGATTATGAAAAAACAGCATCCTTGCGGTACAAATAAATGGAAGATTACAAGAGTTGGTGTGGATATTAAGATTAAATGCTTAAACTGTAATAGAGAATTAATGTTTGACAGAATTGAATTCGAAAAAAAACTTAAAAAGGTTTTAGGTGAAAAAGATGAATAATAAAGTAAAAATAATTAAGGAAAAGATGACATTACATCCTATAATGACATTCATAATAATGACATTTATTACAATATTATTAAGTGGAATATTATCATGGATAGGTTTTGAAGCATATTATAAAGTTGTTGATGCTGGAACTAAAGAATACAGTTCTACTTTAGTAAGTGTTAAATCTTTATTTAATCTAAGCGGATTAAAATATATATTTAGTCATACAGTTTCTAACTTTGTTTCTTTTGCACCATTAAGTATGTTAATAATCATATTAATAGGTGTAGGTATTATGGAGAAAAGCGGTTTCTTAAGAACAGCATTTACTCTTCTTACTAAATATAGTAAGAAAAATACAATTACTTTTTTCGTAATATTATTAGGGCTTTTTATTTCTATAGCCGGTGATATTGGATATGTAATATTAATTCCGTTAAGTGCTTTATTATTTTATTATGGTAAAAGAAATCCTTTAGTAGGTATAATTGCATCTTTTGGTGCTCTTACTTGCGGTACAGGAGTTAATATACTTTTAAGTTCAATAGATAGCGAATTATTAAAAACCACTTTGGTAAGTGCTCAGGCTATTGATAGTGATTATTCTGTTAGTCGTTTCGGATTAATCATAATAATGTCAATTGCTATGATAGCATTAGCTATTCTATTAACCAGAATAACAGAAAAAATAATAGTACCAAAATTCGGTAAATATGATAATGAAGAAGAAGTAATTATACATAGAAGAGAATTAAGAGGACTTATAATAGCGCTCTTTGCAGGTTTAGTGTATATATTATTCTTTGTTTATAATATAATACCTAATGTTCCATTTGGTGGAAAACTATTAGATTATTCACAGATATTTTATATAGATAAGTTATTTAGTTATAATTCATTTATTAGTTCTGGATTTGTATTTATTGTTACTGTATTATTTGTAATTTTGGGTTTATTCTATGGAATAGGGGCTAAAACAATAAAAAACAACGCTGAAATGTGTAATAATTTCGGTCATTCCTTAGATGGAATAGGAAGTACACTTGTACTTATATTATTTGCATCTTTATTTGTCAGTGTTTTTAAACAGACAAATATAGGAGTGGTTATAGCAACTTATTTTTCAAATATTATATCAAATGGAAATTTTACAGGAATACCTTTAATTATTCTTATATTTATATTATCAGCAATATCTAGTTTATTCTTAACTTCATCTATAACTAAATGGACTATATTTGCTGCGGCTACATCGAGTGCGGCGATGAATGCCAGTATCAGTCCTGAATTTACTCAAGTAATATTTAGATTTGGAGAAAGTTTTACTAGTTCGTTAACTCCATTGCTAGCATACTTTGTTATATATCTTGCTTATATGCAACTATATAATAAAGATGAAAAACCAATAAGTTTATTTACATCATTAAAATATATGATACCTTATAGTATAGCAACAGGAATAGTATTATTAACAATACTAATAGTATTTTATATAATAGGAGTTCCTATAGGATTAGGTTCATATGCAGTACTTTAATAAAGGGAGGATAAAGAATGTCTTTAAAAGCAGGAATAGTAGGTTTACCTAATGTTGGTAAATCAACTTTATTTAATGCAATAACTAAAAAAAATATACTGGCTGCTAATTATCCTTTTGCAACAATAGATCCTAATGTAGGAGTTGTAACAGTACCAGATTCAAGATTAGAAGTATTAGAAAACATGTATCAACCTGAAAGAACAATTCCTACTACTTTTGAATTTACTGATATAGCTGGATTAGTTAAAGGGGCTTCTCATGGAGATGGTCTTGGAAATAAATTTTTATCTCATATACGAGAAGTTGATGCTATTGTAGAAGTGGTAAGATGTTTTGAAGATAGAGATATAACACATGTTGAAGGTACAGTTGATCCTATAAGAGATATAGAAATAATAAATGTAGAACTAATACTTGCAGATTTGGAAATAATTGAAGGCAGAATAGAAAAAATTGCCAAAAAGGCTGAAGCAACAAAAGATAAAGTTGCTTTATTAGAAGTTGAAGCATTAAAGAAAGCTAAAAATTCATTACAAAATAATACACCTTTAAGATTAGTTAATTTCGATAAAGAAGAAGCATTAATATTAAAAAATTTTAATTTTTTAACAATAAAACCCCTTATTTATGCTGCTAATGTTAATGAAAATGATGCTATAATAGGAAAAAATGAATATACAGATTTAGTTTCCAAAAAAGCAGAAGAAGAAAATGCTAGAGTAATAATAATGAGTGCTAAAATAGAAAGTGAATTATCTGAACTTAGTGATGAAGATAAGAAAAACTTTTTAAAAGAAATCGGAATAAATAACAGTGGTTTAGATAAATTAATTTTTGCCACATATGATTTACTAGGACTTCAAACATTCTTAACCTCAGGAAAAGATGAAGTAAGAGCTTGGACCTTTAAAAAAGGTACAAGGGCACCACAATGTGCAGGAATAATCCATAGTGATTTTGAAAGAGGTTTTATTAAAGCAGAAATAATGAGTTTTAATGATTTAGAAGAATTGGGCAGTGAAAAAGCAGTAAAGGAAGCCGGAAAATTAAGACTTGAAGGCAAGGATTATATAATGCAAGATGGAGATATAGTTTACTTTAGATTTAATGTGTAATAAAAAAAGATTTACTTATTAAAATTAAATTGCTATAATATGTTGCGTGAGTATTAATTGCTCCTTGCTCTTTTTAGATGAAGGGCCAGACAGACCATAAGGAGGTGTAGAAATGAATAAATATGAAATTATCTTTATTGTTAAATCTACAATTGAAAGCGATGCTGTGAATAAAACAGTGAGCGAATTAACAAAAACAATTACTGATAATAAGTCAAAAGTTTTAGAAACTAAGGAATTAGGACAAAAACAACTTGCATATCCAATTAAAAAAGAAGTTACAGGATATTATTTTGTCTTACAAGTTGAAGCTAATACAGTTGCAATCAATGAATTTGAACATAAAGCTTTAATCAATGAAAATGTTATAAGACATATGATTATAAAATTAGATGAGGAGTAAAAATAATGAATAAAGTTATATTAATCGGAAGATTAACCAAGGATCCTGAATTAAAAACAACTGCTAGTGGAATAGCTTCAACTAATTTTAGTGTAGCTGTTCAAAGAAATTTCACTAATCAGAACGGAGAAAGAGAAGCTGACTTTATTAATTGTGTTGCTTGGAGAAAACAAGCAGAAAACATAGCTAAATATTGTAATAAAGGTTCTCAAGTAGCAGTAGATGGCAGAATTCAAGTTAGAAGTTATGATGGACAAGATGGAACTAAAAAATATGTTACTGAAGTAGTAGCAGATAATGTAACTTTTTTAGGAAGTAAAAATAATAATAGTGGAAATGATTACACACCTAATACTTCAGAATCAGATATAGTAACTACTGATGTTTCTGAAGACCCTTTTAAGGACTTTGGAAGCGAAGAAGTATTAAGTGATGATGATCTTCCATTTTAAAGGAGGAAAATAAATGTCAGAATTTTATCGTAGTAAAAAAAGAATTTGTCAAATGTGCGCTGGAAAAAGCGTTGATTATAAAGATGTT
>CAYTXQ010000028.1:0-10022 GCA_964441535.1 uncultured Muribaculaceae bacterium | reverse complement strand
AAAAATCACAATAAAGTAATTAATTTTTCTATTTATTATCCATAGTAGGCATTTTAAAGGAGGGTACAAATTGTATCCCAGTTATTGGAAAGTTCAAAATCTCATCAGAAGACATTAACTTCAGTTGTCGACAGACTGTCGACAACTCATTTTCTTCTTCTTCATTTACTCTTTGTTTTATTCTATATCAATAATCTCTAGGTTTATTGCTATCAGTTAAAACATAAAATGATATCAACAACACTAAAATACCATTTATTGTCTTTCCATATTTTTCTTATTTCTTTTTCTTCAAAAAGAGCTAATTTATCATTTTGCATAATATACTATAATATACTATCTAAAAATATCAAATCCTTTTTTATTTTGTTATTTTCTAAAAACAAATAATTAATATGAATTTTAAAATTCAAAAAAAGAATTTATTACCTCAATAATTTTTTCATATGTTTCAAAATCAATTTTTTCTTTGAAAGTAGCTTTTCTTGCTATAAAATCTATTGATTTTATTTGTTCACACATAACTACTCCAGTTGTTTTTGTATTATTTAATTTTATATGTAATGGAAATTCTTTTAAATTATTAGTAATAGGACAAACAATTGCAAGTTTAGTAAATTTATTAAATTCATATGAACTTAAAACTAGACCTGGTCTTATACCTTTTTGTTCATGTCCATCTTGAGGATTAAAATCTAAATAAATTATATCTTTTTGTTTCGGAATATACTCTTTTACCATAATTCATTGCCTACTTTTTTATAAGGTTCATATTCTTCGCACACATAACTACCACTATAATTTTTTGTTATTTCATCAAATGATTTTCTTTTAGATTTTGTTATTATTAATCTATTATCTTCTATTTCTAAATTTAATATCTCATCTTCCTTTATATTTAAATCTTCTATTATTTTTTTAGGTATTCTTATTCCATTTGAATTACCCCATTTTTGTAATTTACTTTTCATTTAAATTCACCTCTTATATAATATATACAATGTATATATATTTTTGTCAATAAAAAACAACTTAATTTATAAATTATTTTTTAAAATAAACTAAGTTGATTAGATTCAGGTAAATCTTTAAACACATCCATAGATTTTAATTTATCTATTGTTGTAGTACTAATCCTACATCTATTTTGAAAATCTTCTATACTTAAAAATGGACTTTTTTCTCTTTCTTCTATTATCTTTTTAGAAGCAGAATCTCCCAAGCCATCCAAAGCCCTAAATGGAATATATAAACTTTTTTCATCTTCAGAAATTATAAAATTAGATCCATCTGAAATATTTAAATTAATATTATTAAATTTAAATCCTCTTTCACACATTTCTAAAGCAACATTTAAAACTTCTACTACATCTTTTTCTTTATTAGTTGCATCAAAACCTTTTAAGTTAATTTCAGCTATTTTTCTTTTAATTGCATCAGATCCTTTAATCATTGATTCAACATCAAAATTAAAACAACGTTTAGAAAAATAAGCAGCATAATAAATAATAGGATGATAGACTTTAAACCAAGCTACTCTGTAACCCATCATAACATAAGCTGTAGCATGAGCTTTAGGGAATAAATATTGAATCTTTTTAGTTGAAGAAATATACCATTCTGGAACATTATTTTCACGCATTTGAGTTGAATATTTTTCCCATTTTTCAGGAAATTTCATTTGGTTTTTATTACCTAAATTTTTTCTAACAAATTCTGTTATTTGAAAAGCATCAAAACCAGGTATACCATACTCTATTAAATCGGAAATCAAATCTTCTCTACATCCTAAAACCTGATCAAATGAAGCTGTCTTATTAACAATTAAATCTCTAATATTACCATTCCAAACATTAGTACCATGAGCTAAACCTGATATTTTAACTAAATCAGAAAAAGTTTTTGGTTTTGTTTCTTCTAACATTCTAATAGCAAAATTAGTACCAAACTCTGGTATTCCTAAAGTACCTGTTGCACAATTTATTTGTTGTTGTTTAAGTTTTAAAACTTTAGGTGAATTAAATAATGATAAAACTTTTTCATCATCAAAAGAAATACTAGTTACTTTAATTCCAGATAAATCTTCTAAAGCTTTTAATATAGTTGGATCATCATGGCCTAATATATCTAATTTTAGTACATTATCATGAATTGCATGGAAATCTAGATGAGTTGTATACCAACTATTATTAGAATCATCAGCAGGATATTGAAATGGAGTAAAATCATATACATCCATATATTCAGGAATAACTATAATTCCACCTGGATGCTGTCCTGTAGTTCTTTTTACTCCTGTAACTCCTAGTGCTAATCTTTCTATTTCTATACTTCTTAAGTTAATATTATTATCTTCACAATATCCTTTAACAAATCCATATGCTGTTTTATCTGCAACAGTTCCTATAGTACCTGCTCTAAACACTCTATCTTCGCCAAATAATACTTTTGTATAATTATGGGCATCTGCTTGATTTTCAGAAGAAAAATTCAAATCAATATCAGGAACTTTTTCAGCATCCCATCCTAAAAATGATGAAAAAGGAATATCTTGACCTTCTTTTTGCATTTTAGTACCACATTCACATATTTTATCTGGTAAATCATATCCACTTTTATAATCTAGATTAAATGCTCTACCATTTAATTCAAAAATTGATTTTTTACATTTAGAACATAAATAATGTGCTGGTAATGGATTAACTTCTGTTATACTCATCATAGTTGCAACTAAAGAAGAACCTACTGAACCACGAGAACCAACAAAATAACCATCTTCATTACTCTTTTTTACTAATTTTTGAGCAATAAGGTAAATAACATCATATCCTCCACCAATAATACCATTCAATTCTTTTTCAAGTCTTTCTTGTATTAAAGCTGGTAATGGATTACCATACATTTCATTAGCTTTCTTATATACCATCTCTTTTGTATCTTCAGCACTATTTTTCATAGTAGGAGTATATAATTTATCTTTTATTATTTTTATATCTTCTATTTCTTTAGCTATTTTATTTGTATTAGTAATAACTATTTCTTTAGCTAATTCTAAATTTAAAAAACTGAATTCATCTAACATTTCTTTTGTAGTTCTATAATACATATTTGGAACTTTTATAACACCAGGTCTATATAAAGGATGAAATCCCACATTAGGAGTTTTCTGATTAATTATAATTTCTCTATATATCTTATCTTCCTTTGTTAAATTATGTACATCTCCTGTAGCAACAACTATTTTTCCAGAAGATATTGCCACATCTATTATTTTTTTAACATTATTAATTATTTCAATTTTACTACCAAAATCACTTGTATCTATTAACCATTCTGCATCAGTAGGAGGATTAACTTCAATATAATCATAGAATTTCATTATATTAGCTAATTCTTCATCTGTTTTACTTTTAGCTGCACTAAATACTTCTCCATTAATACATCCACTACCAATAAGTAAACCTTCTCTTAAATTAGCAAGTTCACTTTTAGGTATTTTTGGTGTTTTATATAAATATTTTGTATTGGCTAAACTTATTATTTTAAATAAATTTTTAAGACCTAATTGATTTTTTGCTAGTACACAAACATGATATGGTCTTACAAATTTAACTAAATCTTCAGAATTAATATTTTCATATAAATCATCTACTGTTTCAATATTTCTATCATATAAAATTTTACTCATCTTATAAAAAGCTGTTGCAGTTGCTTCAGCATCATAATCTCCTCTGTGATGTGATTCTTCATCAAAAGCTATGGAATATCTTTTTACTATAGCTGACAATGAGTGTTTAGCTATATCAGGATTTAATATTCTACTTAATTCCATAGTATCTAATATTGTGTTTTTAAACTCTCCTAAATTATATTTTTTAAAAGCCATATCTATAAAAGAAAAATCAAATTTAGCATTATGAGCTACTAATGGTAAATCACCAATATATTCTATAAATCTTTTCATAGAATTTTCTTCATTATCTTTGTCTTTTAATAGTTCATCTGTAATACCTGTTAACTCTATTATCTTTTTTGGAAGAGTTCTTCCAGGATTTATTAACTCATCAAATCTATCTATTACCTCACCATTACATATTTTAACTGCTCCTATTTCAATTAATGAATCTTCTCCTCCAGCATTAAAACCTGTAGTTTCAGTATCAAATACTACATATGTATCAGTTAATAAATTATAATTTTTCTTATTAATTACTATATCTAATTCATTATTTATTACATTTAATTCTGCTCCATAAATTACCTTAACTTTATCTTCACCTTTACTGTTATAATCATTATATAAATCAGGATAAGCTTGTAAACAATTATGATCAGTTATGGCTATTGCTTTATGACCAAAAGATTTAGCTTGTTTTAATAATTTACCAGGAGATATAACCGCATCCATTTGAGAATACATAGTATGAGCATGTAACTCTATCCTTTTTTCTTCTTCATCATCTTTAACTTTTTCTTCTTTAGAATCAATACTCTCCATATCTTTAATAAATAATACTATATCTTTTTGAAAAGGATCATTTTCTATGTTACCTTTAATTTTATACCAATTATTTTCTTTAATATTATTCTTAAGTTTTTCATATTCTTCATGATTGTTTTTCCATATTTTAAATTTAGCAGTCAAACTATTAGTTTTATCACTTAATTTTAAAGTTATTATATCTAATTTTTCATTTTCTCTAGTATCAATACCAAATACAAATGCTTCTACAATAACATCTTTCATTTCATCAACAATGTCATTTATTATTGTTGTATTTCCTTTTATTTCTCTTCCATATAAAATATTTGAATCAATTTTTTTAGTATTTTCTTTTTTATTACGTATAATTGGAATTTCTTTGGTAATTTCTATTTCTTTTATTAAATTATTTTTCTTTTCTTCATTAATTTTTATTTCTATTAATATATTATCAAATCCAAAATGTTTTAAAGATTTTATTAATTTTTCTTTTTCTTCTTTTATATTTGAAACTTCCAATTTACTTGTAACATCAATATTTATAATATTATTATTAATAGTAATATCTTCTTCTTTAATACCTTCTAAAGATGGACGAGTCATTATTATTTTATTAAATAAATATTTAAAACAATTTAATATGTCATTATCAGTTATGTTATTATAAGAAATCTTTACTACTAATTTAGTTACTCCATCAATGCCATTACTTACACAATTAAATAATTTATCTATATATTCTGATTCTATAGGAACTTCATTTTCAATATGTACAGTCATAGTATCTTTAGAAGAATTAACTGTAACTTTTAAAACTTTAGCACCATTAAAAATATCTATATTTTCATAATTAATTTTATTTAAAAATCTTTTTAATTCTCCATTCATAATAACTACTCACATTTCTTTAAAGGCATAAAAATAACCACCCTGATCTTTTATTAAATTTATTATATCAAATTAAAGAAAATAAAAAAAGCATAATGAACTATTATGCTAAAAATTTATTATTTATTTTTTTAAACTTTGTCCACATATGAAACATAATTCAGCATTAGCTGCTAAAGATGCTCCACAATTAGGACATATTGTTGCATTAGAAGGTTCTGATTGACCCACAGCCGGATTAATTTCCAAAGGAGTCGAAGTTGCAGAAGAAACATTAGTAGTTTCTGGTGTAACTGGATTTACTGAATTAGATGAATTCGTTGGCTGAGTACTTATTGAAGTCGAAGTTGCTGATGAAACATTAGTGGTTTCTGGTGTAACTGGAGTTACTAGATTAGATGAATTCGTTGGCTGAGTACTTCCCAAATCCATTGAAGTCGAAGTTGCTGATGAAACATTAGTAGTTTCTGGTGTAACTGGATTTACTAGATTAGATGAATTTGTTGATTGAGTATTTCCCAAAACTATTGAAGATGAAGATGAATTACTGAATATATCTATAACTGGAGCTGGTTCCGGTGATACTGTTGGTTGTACTGGAATATTAGATATTTCAGGAACTGGTTCTTCTTCTGACATATTAATAAATTGTGAAGTTGAGCTTGTTTCCGCTGGTTTTGGTGGTAATATTGAATTAAATTCTTCACTAGGTTTTGGAATAGTTTTATCCTCTTCTGGATTTGGCTGAACAGGTATGTTCGGCATAATTTGAATTGGAGTATTTGGAGGTATAATATCTACTCCCGCATTAATCTCTGAATTTGGAAGTGGTTTATTTAATTCACTTAATGGTATAGAACCATTTATTAAATTTAAATTTTCTGAATTTAAATTTTGAGTTTGCGAATTTGTTTCGTTTGAAACTTCATTAACTTTATCTTTTTCAAAAGCCAATATACATAAAAATATTGGTGTTAAAAATATTAATCCTAAAATAAATGCTGTTGATTTATTAAATTTTTTACCTATATTAGCATATGCTATTAATACACAAATAACATTTACTCCAGGTATTAAACTTAACCATCCAGGCAAATCTCCTATTTGTAATAATACCCACATATTATATATTGGTATTATAGCAGCCCAACCTGGCTTACCACATTTTTTAAATAGTTTGTACATTGCTACCAATACTACAATTCCTACTACCATAAGTATTACACTATACATCATCATGAATTTATAAATAGTCTCTATATAACTTGAACTATTTAAATCTTCGGCATAATAACTCTCGTAATCATACATAATTATCTTTTCTCCTTTAAATTCTTTATATACTATGATTATATCACTTATTAAAATTTTTTTCATTACTTTAAATTGTGTTTTACACTACTTCTTTACAATCTTCTTGATAATTACTTGATATTTATCATATCTTTTTTCTACATGACCATTAATTAACAGAATATCTCCAGTTTTTAATTCTGATATTTTATTAAAAATATCTTTAAAAGCAATAAATTCTAAACTTCCAGTTTCATCTTCTCCAGTAATAAAAGCCATATTGTCATTATTTTTAGTTTTTATTTTACTAATATTTGTTATCATTATATAAATATCAATGTACTTATCATAATGTTTATTAATATCTGATATTTTAATCGAATCAGTATTATATTTAGTAACTGGATGATTACTAGAATAAAAACCAAATACTTCTAGTTCTTTTCCTATTATAATATTCTCTTCATATTCATCAAAAACTTCTATTGTAGGTTTTAAAACTAAAGATTCATCCAAATCACTTATAAGTTCAGCATAATTAATCATACTATCTATGTTATTATGTAAAGTTTGATGATTGTATCCAAAAGAAGAAAAAGCATCAGAATCAATCAAACTTTCTATAGTTCTTTTTGTTACACCTTTACCATAATTTCTTGCAACAAAATCATGAAAATCAGCAAATTTATTTTTATTTCTTTCTTCTAATATATTACTTGTTGCTACTTTACCTACATTTTTAATTATACTTAAAGGAAATCTTAAGTTATTTTCTTCTACTCTGTATTCTAATTCACTTAAATTTATATCTGGTTTTAATATCTTAATATTCATTTTTTTAGCAAGTTCAATATATTCTTTAGTTTTTATTTCACTTCCTATACTCATATTTAATAAAGTAATTAAAAATTCCTTAGTATAATTACTTTTTAAATAAGCAAGATAATATCCAATTAAAGCATATGAAACAGAATGAGCTTTATTAAAACCATATTCAGCAAATTTAGAAATCAAATCATATACTTTATTAGAAACTTCTTCATTATGCCCTAGTAAAACAGCATTATTAATAAATTTAGTTCTTTCATTTTCCATAATATCTTTCTTTTTCTTTGACATTGCTCTTCTAATTAAATCTGCTTCAGAATAAGAGTACCCTCCCATTATTTTTAATATTTCTAATATTTGCTCCTGATAAACAATGATTCCATATGTTTCTTTAAGAACAGGCTCTAAACAAGAATCTAAATAAGTTATTTTTTCTAATCCATTCTTTCTTGAAATGAAACTATCTATATTTCCCATGGGACCTGGTCTAAATAAGGCTAAAGATGCTACTAAATCATTAAACGTAGTTGGCTTTAACTTTCTTAAGAAATTTTTCATACCATTAGTTTCAAATTGAAATACTCCTTCAGTATCTGCTGTATAAAATAATTTATATGTTTTTTCATCATCTAAATCTATATCACTAAGTTTTAATTTATCATTAAGTATTTCTAATATATTTGATATTATAGTAAGATTTTTTAATGCTAAAAAATCCATTTTAAGAAGTCCTAATTCTTCTAAATATTCCATAGTAAATCCTGTTAAAATATTATTATTATTTTTAATTATAGGAATTATATCATTTAAAGGTTCACTACAAATAACTATTCCTGCAGCATGAGTACTTATATATTTTTTTAATCCTTCAAATTTAATACAGATATTAAAAGCTTTCTTTATTTCTTTATTATCATTTATTATTTTTATTAAATCTTTATCTTTAATATTATCTTTTAATGATTTAGAAGCATCTATTTTTGATAATATAATAGATATAGTCTTATCATCTATTTCCAATATTTTAAATACATCTCTTACTACCTGTTTACTTGCTAAAGTTCCATAAGTCATAATCGGAGCCACATTTTCATTACCATATTTATCTACAACATATTTTATTACTTCATCTCTTTTAGTAAATTCAAAGTCTATGTCAATATCAGGCATAGTAATTCTATTTTTATCTAAAAATCTTTCAAATAATAAATTATATTTCAATGGATTCACTTCTGTAATACCTAAAGAATAAGACACTAAACTTCCTGCAGCAGAACCTCTACCAGGTCCTACTAAAATATTATGACTTTTTGCATATTTAACATAATCATATACTATTAAGAAATAATCACTAAATCCCATATCATTAATAACTTTTAATTCATATTTTAACCTATTATAATAATCATTACTTACTTTATTGCCTAATCTCTTTTCTAACCCTTTTTTAGATAAAGCTACTAAGTATTTATATGAATCATTAAAATCATTCTTAAAAACTGGAATATATCTTTTATTTTTAGGAATTTCAATATTAATAAGTTTACTAAATTTATTAGTACTATCTTCTTCAATATCTAAAATATAATTATTTTCATAATTACCAACATTTATATTACTTATTGTATTATTACTACCTACATTCTTTAAATAATCTATTAATTTTAAATCAGATTTATTTAGACTAAATATTTCATTTATAAACACTATATTTTTAGTAATTATTAAAGCATTTTCTTTTTCATAATTATTTATATAACTTATATAACAATCAATAATCTTATTCAAATCTTTATAAAGTATATTACTCTTAAAGGGTATTACACAAATAATATTATTACATTCTTCTAATTGCAATAAACTCAAGTTACTTGTCTGTTTAATAGTATTTAATTTAAATAGCTCTAATAACCCTTCATAATTTTTAGCATACAAATATAAATCCAAATCATTATATTTTACAGATAATCCGATTATAGGTTTGATATTATTGTTTTTACATTCATTATAAAATTCCATAGTACTAGACATATTATCATCTATTATACCTGCAGTAGTATAATTATTTTCCACTAAATAATTAATTAAACATTTTATTTTAATTAAACTTTGAAGTAAACTATAATCAGTTTTAACACCTAAAGGAACATACATAATATCACCACCCTACATATCAATTATAACTTAAATTTATAAAAATAAAAATAGTTTATAACTTTTATGCTATAAACTTTCTTTCTTTACTGATTTATCTAATTCTTGCTTTATTTCATTGCAGAAAACCTCTAAAATCTCATCTATTTCATTAAGTTCATTAATATTATATCCCAAATATCTTAAATACAATTTACACAAATTTATTATTTCTTCCGGTTTTACATTTTCAATTAAATTCTTTCTTAAATTCATATTTCCATCAGTAAAATAACTATAATTATTACTTAAAGAAGAAACTAATGCTGCTTTTAATTGATTAAATCCATATTTATTAAATGTAGCATAACTAACATTTTCTAAAATTTGCATTTTA